>CAYTYG010000464.1:0-2110 GCA_964441515.1 uncultured Treponema sp. | reverse complement strand
CCGAGGCATCCAGCGGCGCCGGGCCCGATCGGCCCCGTCCTTCAGGGCCCGGGCGGTAAGGAAAAGAACGCAGGCTATCGGAAAAAGCCCGCCGATCCGGGTGTACGGGGTCGGCCGGCCCTTCCGCGGGATCTCCGCGTACAGGATGCCGCTGCCCGTCGTGAAGTCGCTCTTAGACGCCAGGACCCGGCCGTGGCGGTCGAAGGCGGCGGTCTGTCCATGCGCGCAGACCCGGAAGAGGGAAAACCCGTTCTGCACGGCCTCCATGCTCGCCATGTTCGTGTGGAAAGGGGTTATCCCGCGCCAATCCGAGCCCGGGACCAACAGGATATCGACCCCGTTCCCGCCGGCCTGTCGGACCAGGTCCGGGAAGTCCGCGTCGTAGCAGATGGCAGTACCCAGGCGCCCGTACTCCGTATCCGCGAAGGGAAGGGGCGAGGAGCCCGGCTGGACGAACTCCAGCTCACCCCCCGGAACGGGCTTCCGCTTCCGGTACTCCCAGAGAATGCGCCCGTCCGGACCGATCAGGTAGTTGGTGTTTCGCAGGGGCTTTTCCGCGCCCGGGTCCGACAGTTCCAGGAAGGACGCCAGGATATAGATCCCTTTATCCTGGGCCAGTTCCCGGAAGCGTTCCAGGGATCCCCGGACGCCCGGGCTTTCCAGGAAGAGGGCGCACTCGCTCCAGGCCACGATCCGGGCGCCGGAGTCGGCGGCCTTTCCCGTCGCCTCCATCAGCCGATCCACGTCCCTTTCGCCGGACAGGAAGTCCTTCCACCGGCCGCCGGAGGCGAAGGCCTCGAACATGTCGCTCTCGGCCGTTATACCGGCCGCCAGGACCGTCTCACCCCGGTATTGTTGGAAGTTCATCCGGGCGCCCCCGTAGATCAACAGTACGGCCAGAACGCCGCCGTATATCGCCCCGGCTTTCCTAAGGCCGCCGGCCTCGAAACCGCGCTCCCAGAGCCAGTTGACCGTCGAGGCGAACCAGGCCGTCAGGAAGGTGATCCCGAAGAGCCCGGCGAGGGAGGCTGTTTGCAGGAGCTCCGGAAGCGCGAGCTGGCTGTGGGCCAGGGAACCCCATACTCCGTAGGGGCCCCGGGAATTGAAGTACTCCACGGCGACCAGGGCGGCCGGATACACCAGTGTCCGCCGGAACTCCGCCCCCCCGCGGTACAGGAAGCGGTCCGCGAGGAAGGGCAGGAGGAACGTGACGGAGAAAAGGAGGTTGGATACGAAAAAGACGAGGGGGGCGTCGAAGGGCATCATGCCGCGCTGGGAGATATAGGCAGCCGCCACCGATCCCGCCGCGAAGAGCGCGAAACCCGGAACCCGGGACCGCCGGAGAAAACGCAGGATAAAAACAGGGCCCAGCCAGGCCGCGGCCGAGAAGTGCCAATCCCCGGTGTAGAGCGTCATGCATCCGAGGCCGAGGAAAAAGGTAAGCGCCCGAGTCGGAACGATGGGGTTTTTCAAGTTCGGATCCTTCCGTAGTATGTTACACATACATGCAATTTTGTAATTAGTAATGTAACACACTCGGAAGGATTCATCCAGGGCCGGTACGAGCCGGGTTCTTGGGGAGCCCTCCCGGAAGGCCCCCGCCGAACCCAGGCCGGATCTTGCCTAGAGTACCTTGACCTGGGGCATGTCCCTCGGGTTGGGGGCCTTGACCACGAAAAACTCCAGGATATCCTCTCCCCGGTTCCGAATGGCCATCTTCTGGTTGAAGGGAACGGCCACGATGCTTCCCGCCGGGTGGGTGCGGAACGGACCGTCCTCCAGCGAGAGGCTCAGGGCGCCTCGCACGACGATCTGGTGGACGAAGGAGTTGGAGACGTGGACAGGGACCTCCCCCCCGGGCTCCACGACGATGTGGTTGATGTTCACCCTCTCGTCGTCCACAATTTTCTCCAGCGCCCGGGAATCCGTCCTGGAGTACGCGTAGACCTTCTCTATCATGGCGTCTTCCTTTGCGCTTCCGTCATATCTTCTTCGCGAAGGCCCGGCCGTACTCGTAGGCCGCTTTCAGGGCATCCTCGTCCGGATTCCAGAGAGCCCGGAAGCCCTCGTCCACGACCTCGAACCCGGCCTCTTGGAGCCTGTCCCCCAG
>CAYTYG010000463.1:0-2131 GCA_964441515.1 uncultured Treponema sp. | reverse complement strand
CTTGGGCTTCGAACCGCAGGACGTTACAACGCCGAGGGCGAGCGCGAACGCCAGCGCTATCATGACGGCGCCGATCAGCTTTTTCTTCACGGAGGGCCTCCTTCGGGGAATATGGCGCCGGGGTATCCGGCGCATGGTTAATAATGAACGCATCCGCCGATTTCGCAAGAGACACTTGTCACGGGAAGGCGCCGGATACCCGGTACATTTGTCCCGGTTCCGGCGGAACGCCGAGGCTGCGGCCGACTCCCCGCGGTTGTCCGCTAGGGATGGTAGCGTATCCGGTTGGCCAACTGGATGATCTGGAACCGGTCCTCCACGCCGAGCTTCGAGTAGATGGCGCTCACGTGGTTCCTCACCGTGTGCTCGGCCAGGCGGAGGCGCTCCGCGATCTGGGCGTTGTCGCATCCGGTGGCGATGTGGGTGAAGATCTCCCGCTCCCGCCCCGTGAGGCTTTCGAACCACTCGAACTCCTCGGCTATGCGCGCCGAAGGCGAGGCGCCCGGGGTCTCGTCGAGGATGCTCCGCATGAGCTTGTTAACGATTTGGGGGGAGATCTGCACCACGCCGCTCTTCAGGGCCCGTATGCTGGCGATGAGCTCCGTGGGGGAGATGTCCTTCAGGAGGTACCCGACCGCCCCCAGGGTGAGCGCCTTTCGGACGTAGTCGTCCTCGTCGTAGGTGGACAGCATGAGGATCTTGATTCCCGGAAGCTCCTGGACTATGCGGCCCGTGGCCTTGACGCCGTCCAGGACGGGCATGTGGACGTCCATGAGGAGGACGTCGGGACGAAGCTCCCGGGCCTTGGCCACCGCCTCCTCGCCGTTCGCCGCCAAGCCCACCACCTCGATGTCCTTCGCGTAATTCCGGAGCGAGGTCGAGAGGCTCTCCACGAAGAGCTTCTGGTCGTCCGCGATGAGCACCCGTATCATCCCGCCTCCTTCCCCGGCGTTTCCTGGGGCCGGGGAAGCGGAACGTCCACGTGAAGGGCGAAGCCCCCCTCCAGGGACTTTCCCACCCCGATGGAGCCGCCCAGGGCGCCTACGCGCTCCTCCATGCCCGAAAGGCCTATGCCCTTCACGACCTCCGCGGCGCCCCTTCCGTTGTCGCTGATCGTCAGGTGGACGACCTCGTCCCGCACCGAAAAGTTGATGCGCACGAGGGAGGCCATGCCGTGCCGTACGGCGTTCGTCAGCCCTTCCTGCACGGTCCGGTACAAGATGAGATTGAAGTCCGAGGGCAGGCGCCGGGGGAGGCTGCCGAGGTTGAGGTCCACCTGGATGCCCGCGATGGAGCGGAAAATGGAGACGATCTTATGGATGGCGTGGGAGTTGTCCGTGAAGCCCGGGACCTCGCTCCTCAGTCTGCGTAGGGCGCTCCTCGTCTCCCGGAGCCCGTCCTGGGCCTGCCTCCGCGCCTTCAGGAGGATGTCCGTCAGGGCGGCGTGGTCCTCCCTCTCGACGCTTCCCGCCGCGTCCATCAGGGCTATGAGGTTCGTGAAGATGTAGCCCGATATGTCGTGGATCTCTCGGCTGATGCGGTTTCTCTCCCTCTCGGCCGATTCCTCGTCCACCGTGCGCGCGTAGCCCTGCAGGTTGCGGTTCAGTTCCGCGAGGGTGTCGATGTTGAGCTCCTGGAGACGGAGCTCCCCGGCCAGCCGGCTGTTCCGCCCCAGGAGGCGCGCTATCCACGCGGCCGAGACCGCGGAAAAGGCGAGGACCAGGCAGAATACCGCCAGCTCCTCCGGGAACGGATAGGAGACCGAGTCCACCAGGAGGTTCTCCCCGAAAAAAACCGGGAAAGCCTGGGCCAGGGCCAGGACCGTTATCGCGAAGCCCGCGATCGCCAGGTTCGCGGGGAAGGACGCCAGTACGCAGATCTCCACCATAAGCCCAATACCCAGTACCAGCTTCGCCGTGAGGTAAGCCCCGATTCCGTACCCCAGGATCAATAGAACGTAGCACCGCAGGCAGGTCAGCACGAAAACGGGCAGAGCGGGCCTCAGGAACAGCCCGATCAGGCTGAGCGCGGCGGACGCAAGGACGCAGCCCACGTAGTTCCCCTCGAACCAGGGCCGGGAGGAGCCGCCCTGTATCGAAAGCCGGAACAGGATCAGGGCAAGCAGGTAGGC
>CAYTYG010000462.1:0-2138 GCA_964441515.1 uncultured Treponema sp. | reverse complement strand
CGTCCATCAACAAGCTCCTGGCGGAGGCGTAGTTTTTATAATTGGACCACGGATCCGGTTGTCCACCCTGTTAAGCATGGTCGGGACAGCCGGAAACCGCTAACGCGGTTTCCGAATCGCCAGGGCGCAAGCCCTGGCGGGTACTCCGTGGTTTATTCGTAAAAGAATTGATCTTGCCCAATTCCGCCGTTTCCGGGATAATTCCCAAAGGATAACCGGAGGCTTTCATGCGTTCCTTTGCCCGTATCGCCTGTCTCCTCTGCGTCGTGGTTCTTGCGGGGCCGGCCTTCGCGCAGGACGAGGCCCCGGCACCCGTCCAGGAATCGGAACCGGCGGTTCTCGCCCCGGCCCCGGCGCCTTCCAGGGAGGACGCCCTGGAACTCTATCGCCAGGGGAGGTCCCTGGAGGCCGCGGGGAAGAACACGGAAGCCCGGGCCCGCTACCGGGACGCGATAGCCGTCTGCGACCAGGAGCTGGCCGCGGACCCCGCCCGGATGGACGCCTACACCGTGAAGTGCTGGTGCCTTTTCCGGCTGGACCGGTACCGGGAAGTCATCGAAGTCGGCGCCGCGGGCAACAAGGTGCGCTACGATCCCCGCCTCTCGGAGGTTATAGGGGAGGCGTATTACCACTTGGGCAACAACGAGCTGGCCCTGAGGAACCTCCAGCGTTACATCGAGAACGTCGGGGAGTACGGAGACCGCGTCACCACGGCCTACTTCTATATGGGCGAGACCTACCTGCGCATGAAGCAGTACAACCGGGCGGACATCGCCTACCGCTTGGCGGTATACCGGGAGCCCTCCATGGCCCGCTGGTGGTACCGCTACGGTCTGACGGTGGAATACCTGGAGGACTACAAGCGCGCCGCGGACCTCTACGCCCGGGCGCTGAAGCTCTCCCCGGAGATGAAAGAGGCCTCGGACGGCCTGGCCCGGGTAAAAAACCGCATCAATCCTTGAGAAGCCTTTTTAGAATCTAATAGGCTTAATCACATCAGACTCACGGGATCCACGTCCGTCTCCAAGCGGCAGTCCGCGGGGGGAGTGAACCTCTCCAGGAGGCCGGCGACGGCTTTGTGCAGGCTGCCCATCGCGGGAGCCCTCAGCACCACGTGGAGGCGGAAGGTGCCCGCCAGGGACGAGATGGGGCACTCCGCAGGCCCCAGGATGTCCGCGTCCGCCGGAAGCGTTCGGGCCGCCTGCTCGGCGAAGGTCCGGGCGGCGTCCCAGGCCCGCTCGGCCGTACGGGAACGGAAGACCACGCGGATGATGCGGGAAAAGGGGGGGAAGCCCAGCTCCCGCCGCTGGGCCAGCTCCGAGGCGTAGAAGCCCTCCGCGTCCTGGGCCGCGGCATGGCGCAACGTGGGGGAATCCGGCCGGAAGGTCTGGAGTATCACCCGCCCCTCCGGGGAGAACCTCCCCGCTCGGCCCGCCACTTGGACCACCAGGGAGAAGGTCCTCTCCGCGGCCCGGAAGTCCGGAAGGTTTAAAGACGTATCCGCCAGGACGATGCCCACAAGCTTGACACCCGGGAAATTGAGCCCCTTGGCCACCATCTGGGTGCCTAAAAGTATGTCGATCCTCCGGTCCCGGAAATCGTCCAGGGTGCGCTCCAGGGTTCCCTTGCGGGCCACCGCGTCCGCGTCCAGGCGGGCTATGGAAAACCCCGGGAAGCGGGTGGAAAGCTCCTCCTCGATGCGCTCCGTGCCGAAGCCGGACCAGCCCACGTCCAGGGACCCGCACTCGGGGCAGGCCCGGGGGGGAGGCTCGGAGTACCCGCAGTAGTGGCACAGGAGGCGGTTGCGGTCCTTGTGGTAGGTGAGTCCCACGGAACAGTTCCGGCACCGGATCTCGGCGCCGCAGGAACGGCATCGGAAGAAGTACGAAAAGCCGCGGCGGTTCAGGAAGAGGATGCTCTGTCCCCCGGAGTCCTTCACCCGCCGGAGCTCCTCCGAGAGGCGGCGGGATAGGGCGCCCTCCTCGGCCCGCATGTCCACGATCTCCACCTCCGGGGGCGCGCCTCCCGCGAGGCGCCTGGTCAGGTCCAGGCGCTCCAGGCCTCCCTCCGCCATGAGGCGCCAGGCCTCCGCGGAGGGGGTCGCGGAACCCATGACAAGCCGGGCGCCCTCGTCGGCG
>CAYTYG010000461.1:0-2148 GCA_964441515.1 uncultured Treponema sp. | reverse complement strand
GCATGGCGCCCCGCCGACGGCGGGGCGTCGCGTTTATTGACTCCATAGACGGCGCGTCCAGAACCGTTATACTATCAAGAGGGAAACCGCGGATCCGCGGGATGCCCGGGGCGCGCAGCCGCCTCGTCCCGCGAACCCGCCCCGAGCGGCCCCGGAGCCCCGGTATACAGACCTATCCCAAGGAGTCCTCATGCCCGACAAACCCGACGTCTTCGCCCGCATCGACGCATCCGAAAAGATCGTCCTGGAGCTCCAATCCCTCTTGACGGCCATTCCCGCCATAGCGCCGGAATCCGGGGGCACGGGGGAGATGGAAAAGGCCGAGGCCCTCCAGGGCTGGCTCGCGGAAAAAGGAGTCAAGAACATCGAGCGCTACGACGCCCCCGACGACCGGGTGCCCGGCGGAAAGCGCCCGAACATCGTGGCCACCATACCGGGCGGGTCCGATTCGGAGCGTCTTTGGATCATGAGCCACCTGGACGTCGTGCCCGAGGGAGACCGGTCCATGTGGAATACGGATCCCTTCGGGGTCGTGTACCGGGACGGACGCCTCTACGGCCGGGGAGTGGAGGACAACCACCAGGGCCTGGTGAGCTCGGTCCTGGCGGCGCTCGCCCTCCTGGAGGGCGGGCAGACCCCGACCCACACGGTGAAGCTCCTGTTCGTGGCGGACGAGGAGAACGGCTCCGCCTACGGCGTCAAGTACCTCCTGCGGGAGCACGACCTTTTCCGCAAGGACGACCTCATCCTAATACCCGACGGGGGCTGCGCGGACGGCTCCGAGATCGAGATAGCCGAAAAGAACATCTGCTGGCTGAAGGTATCCACAAAGGGCCGGCAGTGCCACGGGTCCACCCCCGACGAGGGCGCCAACGCATTCCTGGCGGCCTGCGACCTGGCCCTCCGGGTGCATGACCTGGAAAGGACGGCGTTCACCGAGAGGGACCCCCTCTTCCACCCGGACCGGACGACCCTGTCTCCGACCCGGAAGGAAGCGAACGTCCCGAACATCAATACCATACCCGGGGACGACGTTTTCTACTTCGACATGCGCATCCTGCCGCGGTACTCCGTCTCGCGGATTCTCTCGGAGGTGGATAAGGCTATCCGGGACGTGGAGAAGGCGCACGGCGTCAAGATCACCCGGGAGATCGTCCAGAGCAACGAGTCCCGGGCCACTCCGGCGGACGCCCCGGTGGTCGTTGCGCTCTCGGCCGCCCTGCGGGAGGTCTACGGCGTCCAGGCCAAGGTCATCGGCATAGGCGGCGGGACCGTGGGTGCGGACCTGCGGAACGCGGGCTTCGACTGCGTGGTCTGGTCGCGCCTGGAGGAAACGGCCCACCAGCCCAACGAGAGCTCCCGGATGGACAACACCCTGGGGGACGCCAAGGTCTTCGCCGGCCTTATGCTGCGCTGACGCGCCGGTTCTTCCGCTAGACCACGGCGAGCCCGTTTTCCCGGAGGAAGCGGAAGACCCGGGTTTCCGGTCCGGCCTCGTCCTTCCCGAGCGCCCCGGAAAGGCCCGCCGCCTGCAGGAATTCCGGAAGCGCCATCCCTTCGGGTCGGCTGGCAAGGGCCGCCAGCCCCCTTGCCAGCCCTTCGGCCGCGGGCCGGGGGAGGTCCAGCCCGGCGGGCTCACCCCGATCCGTCCAGCGGATGCGCGCCTGCCCGGCCCCCCGGCCGTCCCCCGTACTATCCACGTCCGGGAGGCCGGCCAGCCAGTGCGCCCGGGCGCGGGCCTGGCCGGCCGCGTCCGCGCGCAGTACGGCCGCTTCCCGGGCAAGGCGCTCCACCCGGTCCTTGGCAAGGGAGGGCCGCGGCCCGCCGGCGCGCAGGGGGCGGACAGGCGTATCCAGCCCCGTCCCCGCCATCCAGGCCCCCAGGAGGCGCTCCAAGGGTTCGTCGAAGGGGTCCCAGCGTTCCGAGCCCCGGAAGTCCAGGTCGTTGGACGCGAAGCGGCCCGGCCGTTCGATCGGCTCCAGGTCCGGGAGCCCGCCGGCCCGCCACCGGGCGTACATCTCCGAGTGGCGCGTCAGGACGAAGCGGTGCCAAAAAGCCGAGTCCAGGAGGCCCGCGGCGAACAGCTGCCGGACGGCCTCCGCGGAGTCGACGAGATCCTGTTCGGTCTCGGAGGGGAAGCCGTAGATG
>CAYTYG010000460.1:0-2180 GCA_964441515.1 uncultured Treponema sp. | reverse complement strand
CGTAGCACGACGCGAGATCGAGCACCAGGCGGTCGACGTCGTCGGAGAACTCGCTCGACACCACCCGGCCGCGGGCACTGCCGCCGGTGCGCTGGAGCTGCCCGGCGACCACCGGGACGGCATGGAGGAACAGCTCCGGACCGTGGCGAACCTGGGAGTGCTCCCCGCCTTCGTCGGGATGCTCACCGACTCGCGGAGCTTCCTCTCCTACTCGCGGCATGAGTACTTCCGGAGGATATTCTGCAACCTGATCGGGCGTTGGGTGGAGAACGGGGAATACCCCGCGGACCGCGAAGCCCTGGAGTCTTTTGTGCGCCGCGTAGCCTTCGAGAACGCCGCGGGATACTTCGACTGCCGTTAAAAAAGCCTAAGAAGCGATTAAAAAAAATGATAAAAACAAAGAGAAGGCGGCCGGCCGGCCGCCTTCTTCCGCGTCGAGATAAGGAACCGGGAGTCCGGGATCTACTTCCGGATCTCCGTTACGGAGAAGGTCGCTTCCCTGCCCTTGAGGGACTCGGGCCTCTCGTACCGGTAGGTCACGGAATCCTTCGAGCACTTCACGGGAACCCAGACGATCTGGGCGGTTTCCGCATAATCGCTGTCCAGGAACTGCTCTTTCGTCATCTTGGAGACGTCGGTTTCCAGGAGATAGGCCTTCCCCGCCTTCATCCGGAAATCCATCTGGAAGCCACGGCGCCCCTCGACGGTCGCGCCGGTTTTCTTGTCCGTCATGGAATAGAGCATGTCCGGCTTGTAGAGTATCACGAAATCCTCGTTCTCAAGCCGCACGGAGTTGCCGACCTCGTCCATCGTGGGATTGAGGACATACTTGATGTAGGTCGATAGTACGCCGGGATCCTCACCCTTCTGCTTCCCGAGGTCCAGCAGGACGCTTTCGCCCGCTTTTTTATCGACGATGTCGATGGAAACCCGGTTGCCCATCACGTTCCCCAGGATGACGTATTCCTTCCCTTTCTCGAACTGGCCGATCACCTTGATGGGCAGCACCGAGGAGACGGAACCCGTATGGTACCGGACCTCGAACACATGAACACCCGCGGGGATGCGGACCACCTGGGGGGAAAGCTTCTTGTCGGGGGTGCTCCAGTTCACGGAAGAGCCGTCCAGGCTCAGCACGTCGATGTACTCGTGGATGTTCAGCACCGCCATGTCGGATTCCGGGGCGCTCTTCGGGTTGTAGATCCCCCGGTCTACCGTCCTGGGCGCGGACACGCAGGATGCAAGCAGGACTGCCAGCAGCGCGCAGGACACCAATAACGCTCTCTTCATTACCTTCCTCCTATACAATCGTCCCGAATCCGGCGGAGCGCCCGCAGGGCGCCGTCCCGCGCGCCCGACGGGCGTTCGGAACCCCGGGACGGCGGTATCTCGCCGCCGCGGCCGGGTCATTCAGGATCGGCTACGGTCAACTTGTCGGTATTAATTAACGGATACAATCGCCACTCGCGGATTCGGCCAACCTTTTTACATGCTTAATTCTCGGGCGGGGGAAAGAATACCACATCCGCCGACCTGCATCAATCTCCCGAAGCTGCCGCCCCGGGACGCACCCGCCCGGGAAATTCGGCGTCCCCGGGCCCGGCGGCAAGCATATAGGATGCTTGCCGTCGTATTGTGGACGATCATGACTAGGGATTCCGCCCTTCCTTTGCTCCGCGCCGCCTTGTTCCTCCTGGCGGCGGTTCCCATAACCGTCATCGACCTCCGAACCCGAAGGATACCGGACGCCCTCTCCCTGGGGGGTCTGGCCGCCCTGGCCGCCTTCGACCTGGCCGCACGGTCCCCGGCCTTCCTGGAGTCCGCCGCGGCGGGGGCCTTCGCGTTCCTACTGTTCTGGGCTGTACGCGCGGCCACGAAGGGCCTGGGGTTCGGGGACGTGAAGTACGCGGCAATGCTAGGTTTCTTCTCGGGGCCTCGGCTCCTGCCCCTGGCCTTTTTCACGGCGGCCGCGGGCGCCCTGGCGTGGGCTCTCTTTGCTGTCCTTTTCCGGGGCCGCCCCAAGACCGAGCGCATTCCCTTCGGACCCTTCCTCTCGCTGGGAGGCCTGGCCGCCGCCTGCATCGCGCACGGGCAGGGGATTCCGGGATAACGCCGGAGGCGCGCGGGGAGAAGGAAGAAGCGGTGTGGGACTCAAACACCCCAAAACTCCTTATGGTAAA
>CAYTYG010000459.1:1495-2182 GCA_964441515.1 uncultured Treponema sp. | reverse complement strand
CGGGGCTTCGAGATGGACCGAAAGGCCAAGGTGGAGGGCATCGAGGCCCTCATCTTCCCCAGCCGGGAGCATTTCGAGTCCGCGGCGGCCCAGGGGGGCTCCAGCATAGACGCGGGAGACGTCGACGCGATCATCCACCGGATCGTGGACGAGGTGAACTCCAAAATGCTCCCCTACCAGAGGATTTCCAAGGTGACGATCCTGGAGGAGCCTCTGGAGATGACCACGACCAAGAAGGTCAAGCGGTACTCGGTGGCGTAGGAACGGCCGCCGGCCTATGAAAACGCCCGCCCGGCAAAAGCCCGGGCGGGCGTTTTCATAGGCCGCGGGTCTTACCCGCCTACTTCCTCCCGTATACCGCGCTGGGGGAGGTTCTGCCCCGAAGAAGGACTTCCCCCAGGGGCTGCAGCCGCGCCTGGGTCTCGATGGGAAGCTGTTTATATACGGCCTGGCTGACCAGGATGTCCTGCTTGAACTCCCGGCAGAGGGAATCCAGCCGCGCGGCTATGCTGACGGCCTCGCCGAAGACGGAAAGCCGGGCGTCCGGCCCGGTCCCGAGCTCCCCCACCGCTATCTTTCCGGCGTGTATCCCGACCCCGACGTGCTTTATGACGGGAAGCCCGGCAGCGGCCAGGTCCTCCTGCAGGTGCGGAAGCTGCTGAAGAAGATCGAAGGCGCAGGCGACGG
>CAYTYG010000459.1:0-1485 GCA_964441515.1 uncultured Treponema sp. | reverse complement strand
CTCCCCCATGAGCCCGAAGACGGCCAGGGCGGAATCTCCCACGAACTGCTCCAGATACCCGCCGTTCCGGGTTACGCAGATGTTCCAGAGGGAGTGGTAGCGGTTCAGGATCTCCACGGACTCCCGGGCCGTGGCCTTCCCGGTCAGGACCGAAAAGTTCCAGATATCTCCGTACAGGACGGCGGCTTCCTTGTACTCCGGATTGGCCAGCCGGGCGCGGTCCTCCGCTCCGGGCGCCGGGGGGGGGACCGAGCGCAGAATCCTCTCCACGCGGGACCGTAGGGAGAGCTCCTTCACCCGGCTCACCAGCTGGAGCGAGCCGAACATGAAGGCCCCGAAGGCGAAGAACGTGTGCTGGGGCGACTTGATGAAAGCCAGGAAGGCGGGGACGAAGTTGGAGATCGAAAGCCCCCGGACATAGCCCTCGTAGGGAATCTCCCCCGCGTTGAACAGGGCCGTCCTGCTTATCCGGAGGTCCAGGTAGAAATAGAAGAACACGAACGTGAAAACCGTACCGAAGGACAGGAAGCCCTCCAGAAACCGCTTAAACCAGGACCTTCGCACGACGCCGCTGAGCGCCTGGAGCAGGCCCACGTACAAGGAGACCACCCACAGGAAGAAGCTGGCCATGTCCACGGGAAATACCGGGCTGGTGACGGTCAGCAGCAGGGTGTAACCCGCGGGGGTGATGATGGAAAGGAAGAACCTTGGAAGCGGTTTGTGCCCGAAAAAGGCCAAAAGCGCGATCTGCAGGAAAAGGAAACCGATCAGCACGACCAGGGCGACGGGCTGCAGGGCGATAATGGCCGGGGTGGAAAAGAGCATGAGGATGAAAAAAACGGTGAACTGGCTGGAGTACAGGAAAAACTCTTCCGCAAACCGCTTGGGAAGAAACTTCATCGCTACCTCGTCGAGCAGATTAGGCCGCCGCCGGGCCCCGGGAGGGGGATCCGGGTTTTCTTCGGATTTGCATGATACCGGATCATCTCTTAAAATGGAAGCCGCGGAATCCGGCGCGGAGAAAAGACCGTTTCCCCGCGGTTATCCCGCCGTAATTTTGTATTTTTATGCACATACAAGGGATACCATCCCCTTCTTGACGATTTTTGCATATAGAGTACAATTTTGTGATCGCCCTTTTACTTGGCGAAGGAGGCATTATGAATCGTTTTCTTAAAACGGCCGCGATCCTTCTTGCGATCGCGATGGTGTTTTCGGGCTGCCAGAAAAAGCCCGAGGCGCCCTCCGCCCCGGCCAAGGCCGCGTTCCACATCGGCGTGGTGACCGGTACGGTCTCGCAGTCCGAGGATGACCTGCGGGGAGCCGAAGAGCTGATCAAGCGGTACGGCAAGGTGGCCGACGGCGGCATGATCCAGCACATAACCTACCCCGACAACTTCATGGACCAGCAGGAGACCACAATCTCCCAGATCGTCGCCCTGGCGGACGATCCGCTCATGAAGGCCATCGTCATGAACCAGTCCA
>CAYTYG010000458.1:0-2183 GCA_964441515.1 uncultured Treponema sp. | reverse complement strand
CCGTCTGGGACTCCCTAATCCCCAGGAACCTCTGCATCGAGGAGGAACAGTACATACCGGGCCTGGAATTCGTCGGAGGGTTTTCCTTCCGGGGCATGGGATACTGCAGCTCCTACATATCGGGAGGCATCGTGGCCGACGGTATCCTTAAAAAAATGAAGAGGGGGAAGGAGGCTCTCCATGCCTGAAAAAATCATAGTGCGAAACGGATTGTCCGATCTCCTGGCTTTCCTGGGCCTGGTATCCCTCCGGCGGCGAAGGATCCGGGCCGCCCCGCCTGAGCGGCTCCCGGTAGACCCGGTCAACCAAACGGTCCGCCGTATGCATCCGGAGACCATGCACCTTCGGATCGAGGCCGTGGAGCAGGAGACGGAAACGACCCGAACCTACACGCTCAAGCCGGACTCGGGAAAAGGGACCGACGCCCTGGCGACCTTCCGGGCGGGCCAGTACCTGAACCTCAAGGTGCCCGTGGACGGCCGGCGCGTCACGCGCAACTACTCCCTGTCCTCGACCCCCCGGGACGCGGAAGCCGGCTTGTACAGGATCACCGTGCGGGAGAAGAAAGACGGATACGCCACCGGCGAGATCTTCCGGAGCTGGAAGGCCGGGACCGGGCTGGAGAGCTCGGGCCCCGTCGGCAACTTCGTGTACGAGCCCCTGAGGGACAGGAAGCGGGTTGCCGCCCTGGCCGGGGGCTGCGGGATCACCCCGATCTATTCGATCGCCCGGGACGCCCTGGAAAGGGAAACCGGGGTGGACCTCATCCTGCTCTACGGCGTCCGCAACACCCGGGATATCATCTTCGCGCGCCAGCTTGCGGACCTGGAGCGAAGGTACGACGGCCGCCTCAAGGTGCACTGCGTAGCCAGCGAACCGGACGAGGGCTGGACCGGCGCGAAGGGCTTCATCACCGCGGCCCTGGTCCGGGAGCTGGTCCCGGACTTCGGGGAGCGGAGCTTCTTCGTCTGCGGCCCCCAGGCGATGTACACCTTCCTGGACGGGGAGCTCGAGAAGCTCAAGCTCCCCCGCCGCCTCGTCCGCCGCGAGGTCTTCGGGGAGGCGGACGAACCCCACAAGCTCCCCGGGTTCCCCGGGGGCAACGAATCCAAGACCTTCCAGCTGAAGGTCCGCATGGCCGACGAAGTCTTCGAGGTCCGGGCGTCCGGGGCGGAAACGATCCTGGTGGCCCTGGAGCGCGCCGGGCTGGAGCCCCCCTCCCGGTGCCGGAGCGGCGAATGCGGGTTCTGCCGGGCGAAGCTCCTTTCCGGCGAGGTATACGCATCCCCCAGGAACGACGGGAGAAGGATAGCGGACCGGAAATTCGGCTGGATACACCCGTGCTCCTCCTATCCCCTCTCGGATCTCGAGCTGAGGGTCAGCCGGGCGCCCTGACGGGAAGGGACTCCCGCCGTCGGCCCGGCCTTGGTCAACAAGGTCCCCGGCGGGTAGAATGCGGCATGGTATGCCCGGTATGCGGGAAGCGTGCCTTTTCCCGCCGCCCCTGGGCGGTGGTCCGGGGGATTCCCTACCACCGCTGCGCCTCCTGCTCCTACGTATGGCTGGACCCCTCCCGGCGCCTCGGGTGCGCCGAGGAGGAGGCCCGGTACCGGAAGCACCGCAACGACCCCGGGGAGCCGGGCTACCGCGCATACCTGGAGGATTTCATAGCCCGGGCGGTGCTGCCCTACGCGGCGCCCGAGGGGCGCGTCCTGGACTTCGGGTCCGGCCCCGGCGCCCCCCTGGCCCTTCTTCTGCGCGGACGGGGCTTCGACGCGCGGACCTACGACCCCTTCTTCGCCCCGGACAAGGCCCCCCTCTCGGGGGCCTACGGCCTTATCGCCGTGCATGAGACGGCCGAGCACCTGGGGCGCCCCTACCGGGAGTTCTCCCGGCTCCGCCGGCTCCTGGAACCCCGGGGCCGCATCGCCGTGCGAACCCTCTACGCCCCCCGGGAGCCCGGGGAGTTCGCCCGCTGGTGGTACCGGGAAGACCCCACCCACGTAGGTTTTTTCGGAAGCCGGCCGCTGGCGGCCCTGGCCTCCCGGCTGGGTATGGATATCGTCCTGGACGACGGGCGGCAGATCGCGGTCCTGGAAAAACCGGGCTGAGGCCGGGGCGCCCTGGGCTTTCAGCCCGGGACCGGAGCCTCCCGAACCGGCGCCCGGGACGGGTCCGCACCC
>CAYTYG010000457.1:0-2195 GCA_964441515.1 uncultured Treponema sp. | reverse complement strand
TGGGGGCGGACACCTTCGAGATCGGCCGGCACGACTCCTGGTGCATCCCCTCGGGGGTAGAGCACCGCGCGGAGGTACTGGAGGACTCCATAGCCGTGGAGGTCTTCACCCCGGCCCGGCACGACTACATGGCCTACTTCTCGGAAAAGGACGCCCGGGGTATCTAACAGGTTCCCGCTATTCCGGCTCGCCCGGCTTTCCGAACGTGAAGATCGGGAAACCCAGCCCGGGATCGAAGCGGCGGATAACGGCGCCGCCTTCCAGAATCCGCAGCGCGAACTCCACGGTTACCAGGCAGGGATTGCCCGTTTCCGCGACGTGCCCCGAATACATCCGCCCGGCGGTATCGATCAAGGTGTAGTGGAGATGGGCGGAGGGTCTTCCGTCGTCCCACTCGCCGATGAGGCCCTGGCACCCGACGATCTCCACGCCCCCCGGGACATTCACGGGCCGGCCGTAGCGTATCCCGAAGGGCGAGGTTTCGTCCGGCTCGATGAAGAAATAATCCGTGCCGCGAAGGCTCCCTATCAGCGAGACCACCGCGGCGTAACGGGCCCCGTGGCGCTTGCAAGCCTGGACAAGCCCGGGGACCAGTTCGGTCCCCGGCAGGAGACGGCCGACGATCATGTCTCCGGATCGGAACGACTCAACGCCGACGTCATCCGACATACGCTGGATCCTTCCAGCCGGGCGGCTCGCCCGGCTTCGTTTCCCGGATTGGGAGGTCCACTATAGTTGCCGGTACAAGGACCGCCTGTCAAACGAATATGGAATCGGTTGACGCAGAGGCAATGATATAGTATTTTTCATATATTCATTTTTTAGGAGATGCCTATGGCTGTCACCCTTTACTCCACGCCCACCTGCGGATACTGCCGGATGGCGAAGGACTGGCTCCGGAACCGCAACGTCCGCTTCGAGGAATACAACGTGGCCGCGGACCCCCGCCGCGCCGAGGAGATGGTAAGGAAATCGGGCCAGATGGGGGTACCCGTCCTGGACGTCAACGGGCGCATCATCCTGGGCTTCAACGTCCCGGAGATCGAGCGCGCCCTGAAATGACGCTGCGCCCGGACCGCCGCCCCTCCGCTTGAGGATGCCGAGGAACCCTCCCTGGGAAAACCGACACGTACGGCTTGCCCCGGATTACCGGCCCGGTTAGTATCCTTGCCCGGAGGCTAGAACCGTGAACAGCGACAAGGTCAAGGAACTGCTCCTGGACGTCGAGGACGCCCGTGAGGATTTCTCGGTAATCCTGTCCGGCAAGAAAAGCTCCATGGTCAACGGCCTTTACAAGCCCGCCACCCGGGAGATCGTGCTGCACAACCGCAACTTCGACGACGACCTCCAGCTCGTCTACACCGCCCTGCACGAGTACGCCCATCACCTCCACTGCGAGCGCTCGGGCTTCGTCTACACGGGCCGGGCGCACACCAACGAGTTCTGGTCCATCTTCCACGGGCTGTTGGAGAAGGCGGAGGCCAAGGGGCACTACCGCAACGTCTTCGACGAGACCCCGGAGTTTTCCCAGCTGACCGCGAAGATCAAAGCCGCCTGCGTGGCCGAGAACGGGCGCATTATGCTGGAGTTCGGGCGCCTCATGATCGAGGCGGAAAAGCTCTGCCGGGCCCACAAGGTGCGCTTCGAGGACTACGTGGACCGAATCCTGGGCCTGCCCCGAACCACGGCCACCGCGGCCATGAAGGCGGCCTCCTACCAGGTCCCGGCGGAGCTGGGCTGGGACGCCATGAAGCTGGTCTCCGGCATCAAGGACCCGGATAAGCGCAGGACCGCCCAGGAAGCCTTCCGGGCGGGCAAGAGCCCGGAGTCCGTGAAAGCCCTGGTCCGCGCGGAGCCCCCGGGGGAGGATCCCGCCGAGCGATTGGAGAAGGAAAAAGCGCGGATAGAGCGGACCATAGCCCGACTGGAGGACCGCCTGAAACAGGTGGACCGGGAGCTCGAGAGGATGGGGACGGGACAGGACTCCGCCTAGGCCGGGCACCCGGGGCTTTAGCCCAGACGGAAGAGGAAGGGCACCAGCACCGGCACCGAGAGGGACAGGAGGGCTCCGCTCGCGAAGCTCACCGGCACGGACTCCGGCCCCACGCACTGCTCGATCAGGGGCAGAGTCACATCCATCGCCGTGGCGCCCCCCGCGCCCGCATCCGCTCTGTTGCTGTCCCGGGCGGCGTCCC
>CAYTYG010000456.1:0-2213 GCA_964441515.1 uncultured Treponema sp. | reverse complement strand
CATGACGATCGCGGTGAGCGGGGACGAAGCGGTCCTCGACCAGATCGTGAAACAATTGGCCAAGCTCGTGGACGTCATTCACGTCCGTGAGTTGGAAGCGTCCTCCTGCGTCCGCCGCGAGCTCATGCTCGTGAAGGTGTCCGCGGACGAATCCAATCGCCCCGCCGTCATCGAAATCGCGTCCATTTTCCGCTCCCGCATTATCGACGTATCCCCCGCCACGATTACCATCGAGGCCACCGGCGACTCCGACAAGCTGGAAGGCCTACTGCTCCTCTTACGCCCCTACGGCATTCTCGAGCTCGCCCGCACGGGCCTCGTAGCCCTAGAGCGCGGATCCCTCGTACTAAGCATTAGCATTTGACCGGCGCACGCGAATAGCGGAGCCGGATCGACGAACGCTGGTGAAAACCCGCGGTCGCGGTTCGACGTACCCGCAGCGCCTGCGCCGAATCCACATTTCAGACACACGGCGGGAGCCGCGTGAAGGAGGCAATTTTATGGCGATTTTGTTTTACGAGAAGGACTGCGATCTAGGAGCCCTAAAGGGTAAAACCTGTGCGGTGATCGGTTACGGCAGCCAGGGCCACGCCCACGCGCTCAATGCCAAGGAGTCGGGACTCAAGGTCATCATCGGCCTCTACGAGGGCTCCAAGTCTTGGAAGCGGGCCGAGCAGGCCGGCTTCCAGGTCATGACGGCCAAGGACGCCGCGGCAGCGGCCGACTTCATCATGGTCCTCATCAACGACGAGAAGCAGGCCAAGATGTACGCCGAGTCCATCAAGCCGGTGCTCAAGGCCGGCAAGACGCTGGCGTTCGCGCACGGCTTCAACATCCACTTCGGCCAGATCGTGCCGCCGGCCGACATCAACGTGGTCATGATCGCCCCCAAGGGCCCCGGCCACACGGTCCGTTCCCAGTACCAGGAAGGGAGGGGCGTCCCCGACCTCGTCGCCGTCTACCAGGACGCCACCGGCGACGCCAAGGAGCTGGCCCTGGCCTACGCTTCCGGAATCGGCGGCGGGCGCGCGGGCATCCTGGAGACGACCTTCCAGGAGGAGACGGAGACGGACCTCTTCGGCGAGCAGTGCGTCCTCTGCGGGGGCGTCACGGCCCTCATGAAGGCGGGCTTCGAAACCCTCGTGGCGGCCGGGTACCAGCCCGAGAGCGCCTATTTCGAGTGCATCCACGAGATGAAGCTGATCATCGACCTCGTGGTCCAGAAGGGGATCTCCTTCATGCGCTACTCGATCTCCGACACCGCCGAGTTCGGCGACTACTCGGTCGGCGGGCGCATCATCACGGAGGAGACCAAGAAGGAGATGAAGAAGGTCCTGGGCGAGATCCAGGACGGCTCCTTCGCCCGCACCTGGATCCTGGAGAACCAGGCCAACCGCCCGTACTTCAACCGGATGCGCGCCCTCAACGCCGCCCATCCCGCGGAGAAGGTCGGAGCCGAGCTGCGCTCCATGATGAGCTGGACGAAGGATAAAAAGTAGGAGGACCGGATCATGGCACGCGATATCGTCATTTTCGACACGACGCTGAGAGACGGCGAGCAGGCCCCAGGCTGCAGTATGAACCAGGAGGAGAAATTGGAGGTCGCCCGTCAGCTCGAGAAGCTCGGCGTCGACGTCATCGAGGCGGGCTTCCCCATCGCTAGCCCGGGCGACCTCGCCTCGGTGCGCGAGATCGCGCGCCAGGTCCGGGGCTGCTCGGTGGCGGGCCTTGCCCGGGCCGAGGAGGGGGACATCGACGCGGCCTGGGAGGCCCTTCGGGAGGCCGAGCGCCCCCGCATCCATACCTTCATCGCGACGTCCCCCATCCACATGGAGTACAAGCTCCGGATGAGCGCCGACCAGGTGGTGGAGCGCGCGGCAGCCATGGTCCGCTACGCGAAGCGCTATTGCCCGGACGTGGAGTTCTCCGCGGAGGACGCCTCCCGCTCGGACCCCGAGTTCCTCTGCCGCATCTTCCAGGCCGCCATAGAGGCGGGGGCCACGACGGTCAACATGCCGGACACCGTGGGCTACGCCCTCCCCGAGGAGTTCGCCGCCCTCGTGCGCACCGTGCGCTCCGGGGTGCCCGACATGGACAAGGCCGTCTTCTCGGTCCATTGCCACAACGACCTGGGCCTGGCCGTGGCCAATTCCCTCGCGGCGGTAAACGCGGGCGCGGACCAGGTGGAATGCACGATCAACGGCATAGGGGAG
>CAYTYG010000455.1:0-2221 GCA_964441515.1 uncultured Treponema sp. | reverse complement strand
CATCCCGTCCCTGGGGGGGACGACGCAGGAGGCGTCGATATCCTTGCCGTTGATCTCCACAAGGCAGAGGCGGCAGGCGCCGTAGGTGCTCAGGGAGGAATGGTAACAGAAGGTGGGGATGTCGATGTTCGCCTTGCGGATCAGCGCAAGGAGGTTCTTCTCCCCCTCGATGGGGACCTTGATCCCGTCCACGGTAACGAATCCGCTCATGCCGCGCCTCTCTTTATCGCGTTGAATTTGCAGGCCTCCAAACACGCTCCGCACCGGATGCACCTGGTCGCGTCTATGGCGTGCGCCTTCTTCGGCTCTCCGGAAATAGCGCCGACCGGACACTTTTTGGCGCAGGCGGTGCAGCCCTTGCAGGCCTCCGGATCTATCCGCAAGGGCGAAAGGGCCGGACACTGCCCGGTCGGGCAGACCTTGTCCCGTACGTGGGCCTCGAACTCGGGCCGGAAAGACTTGAGCATGGAGAGCACCGGGTTGGGCGCGGAAGCCCCCAGCCCGCAGAGGGAGGAGTCGGCCACACCGTGCGCCAGCTCCTCCAGGAGGTCCAGAGTTTCCGGCTTTCCCTTGCCCGCGATGATGTCGTCCAGGAGGGCCAGCATCTGCCGCGTTCCCTCCCGGCAGGGTACGCACTTCCCGCAGGATTCCGCCTGGGTGAACTGCATGAAGAACCGCGCCATCTGCACCATGCAGGTGGACTTGTTCATCACCACAAGCCCGCCGGACCCCACCATGGCGCCGATGGCGTCCAGAGAATCGAAGTCCATGGGGATGTCCAGGTGTTCCCGGGTAAGGCAGCCGCCCGAGGGTCCGCCGATCTGCACGGCCTTGAAGGCCCCGTTGTCCACCTTGCCGTCCCCGTCCAGGATCCCGCCGCCTATGTCGAAGACGATGCGGCGGAGGGTGGTTCCGAAGGGCACCTCGATGAGTCCCGTATTGGCCACGTGCCCGGTGAGGGCATAGGTCTTGGTGCCGGGAGAGTCTTCCGTACCGAGCTTGCGGTATTCCTCGGCGCCGCCCAGGATAATGGCGCCCACCTGGGCCAGGGTCTCCACGTTGTTCACCACCGTGGGCTTGTCCCAGAGCCCCTTTTCCGCGGTCCGGGGGGGCTTGGGCCGGGGCATGCCCCGGTTGCCCATGATGGAGGAGACCATGGCGCTGGCCTCGCCGCATACGAAGGCCCCCGCCCCCTCCAGGACCCGGATGTCGAAGCCCATCCCCGAGCCCAGGATGTCGGCGCCCAGCAGCCCCGCAGCGCGGGCGGCCTCGACGGCCTTGCGGACGCGCTTCACCGCCAGGGGGTATTCCGCCCGTACGTAGACAAAGCCGACGGTCGCGCCCGTGGCCCGGGCCCCGACGATCATCCCCTCCACGATGGAATGCGGGTTGCCTTCCAGCACGGACCGGTCCATGAAGGCCCCGGGGTCTCCCTCGTCGCCGTTGCAGATGATGTACTTCTGCGGCTCCGGCTGCCTCAGGGCCAGCTCCCACTTGCGCCCCGTGGGAAAGCCCGCGCCGCCCCGGCCCCGGAGCCCGGAAGCCTTCACGACGTCGCAGACCTCCTGGGGAGTCATTTCGAAGACGGCCTTGCGCGCGGCCTTGTACCCGCCGTGGGCGATGAACTCGTGGATGTCCTCGGGATCCATCCTTCCGCAGTCCGCCAGGACTCGGCGGTCCTGCTTAGCGTAGAAATCGATCTCCCCCTTGCCCCGCTTGACCTGCCCGGTCACCGGGTCCCGGTACTGAAGCCGCTCTATCCCCTCGCCCCGGCCCAGGGTCCGCTCCACGATCTCCGGGACGTCCGCCGCCTTCACCTTCACGTAGAGGATCCCGTCCGGCTCTATGGTCACCAGGGGGCCCATCTGGCAGAAGCCCTGGCAGCCGCTGTGGGTCAGGAGGACGTCCCGATTCTCGTGGGAGTGGATGTCCAGGACGATCTCGACCTTGAGCCCCGCGCGGGCGATTTCTTCCCGCAGGGCGTCGTACACCTTGAGCGACCCGTTGGCTATGCAGCCGGTGCCGGCGCACACCACGATCCTCCGGGCCACGAGGCCGCCGGAGGCCTTGTACGCCTCGGCCACGCCGTCCAGGTCGAGCCCCGCCGGGGGCCGGGGGGCCGCGGGCGGGAGATCCGGCTTCCGAGTGTCAGTTCCCGGCATCGGCCGCCTCCTTTTCCCGCAGGCCCTGAAGGGGACCCTCGGCGGCCTGCTGTACTATT
>CAYTYG010000454.1:0-2224 GCA_964441515.1 uncultured Treponema sp. | reverse complement strand
GAGTAGTATATGCCCATGGATTCCTCCGCCCCCATACTCCTCATCTCCCGCCTGACGGTCACGGCGGCGGCTACGTTCCTGGCCATCGTCCTCTGGTCCCGTACCCGAGACCTGGCTTGGATGCTCATGGTCGTGGGCACCGTCGCGGGATACGCCGACATCCTGTACGGCCTCCTGGCCCGATTCGGGATCATCCCCGAGGGCATCCTCGTTGCCCCGGGGGTTCCGCTTGCGGTCCTCGTCCTCTCCAACCTGCCCACGGTTCTCTACGCGGCGGCGTTCGCCGTGATGCTGAACCGTAAGCGCGTGCGCTGATTACCGTCCCCGAAAGGAATTCGATTCGGCCGCAAGCGCACCCGTCCCTCCCGGGCGGTATTCCGTGCGGAGGGCCGCATGGAGGTTTACGCCTTTGCCCCCGCGGGCTACGACGGGGGGCTTGTACGGGTCGAGGTGGATATCCGGAGGGGCCTGCCGGCTTTCGACCTGACGGGGCTCCCGGACGACGCTGTGCGGGAGTCCCGGGAGCGGGTTCGCGCCGCGGTCCGGAACGCGGGATTCGAGTTCCCCGTGGACCGGGTCCTCGTCAACCTCTCGCCGGCGGACCTGAGAAAAACGGGAGCCTCCTTCGACCTGCCCATCGCCCTGGGGATTCTCTCCCGGAGCGGCCAGGTTCCCGACCCGGGCCTGCCCGTCCTCGCGATGGGGGAGCTGGGCCTTGGGGGAGAGATCCGCCCGGCCCGGGGTACCCTGTCCGCGGTTGCGGCGGGCCTTGAGGCGGGCATCGATTTTTTCGCGGTCCCCCGGGACAATCTGGAGGAGGCCCGCGCCCTTCGCCGGGGAAAGGTGCGGGGTTTCTCCCTCCTGGAGGAGTTTCGCTCCCTCCTTGCTCCCGGAGAGGATGCGACGGACGCCGGGTCGTTCTCCTGGGACGACGGACCCGACTCGATCCGTGGCCGTCCCGGGGACGCGAAATCCGGACCCGAGAGCCCGCCGCCGGAGTCCGAGTCCCTTGGGGACTTCCGGGACATACGGGGCCAGCCCCGGTTGCGGCGCGCCCTGGAGGTAGCCGCGGCGGGGGGGCACCACCTGCTCCTCTTCGGACCGCCCGGCGCCGGAAAGACCCTGGCGGCCCGGAGGCTTCCCTCCATCCTGCCGGACCTTGACGACCGGGACGCGGTCGAGGCCACGAAGATCCATTCGCTGGCGGGCCTTCTGGGTTCCGGGACGGGCCTTCTGCGACGCCCCCCCTTCCGCAGCCCCCACCACGGAGCCTCCGCGGAGGGCGTCCTCGGGGGAGGGCGCTGGGTCCGCCCCGGCGAGATATCGCTGGCGCACGGCGGCGTTCTCTTCCTGGACGAGGCCCCGGAATTCCGCGCGGATATCCTGCAGGCGCTCCGGGAGCCGGTGGAGGAGGGAAGGATCTCCATAGCCCGCGCGGAGGCAACGCTGGTATTCCCCGCCCGGTTCCAGCTCGTTCTGGCGGCAAACCCCTGTCCCTGCGGCGCCCTGGGAAAACCCGGGGCCGTTTGCCTGTGCTCCATCCAGGATCTCCGGCGATACTGGAAGAAGCTGGGAGGCCCCCTGCTGGACCGCATCGACATACGGGTGCCGGTCCGCTCCGCGTCCCCGGCCGAGATGCGGGAGATACCGGAGGATTCCCGGAGCGTACGGTCCCGCGTACGGGCCGCGCGGAATCTGCAGGCGGGGCGGTACGGGGGACTCGGCTTCTCTCTCAACGCTAGGCTGCCGGCCGGCGCCCTGGAGCGGTTTTGCCCCATGGGGGAGGAAGCCTTGTCCTGCCTGGAGCGGGAGGCGGAGCGCCTGGGGCTCTCCTCCCGGGCCTTCCACTCCATGCTTCGGGTTTCCCGGACCCTGGCCGACCTGGAGGGTGCCCGGGACATCTCCCCGGACCACGCCGCGGAGGCCGTCGAACTGCGCCGGTACGGGGACGAGGACACTTTTTGGAGAATTCCGTGAAAAGATCGCGAAGCGTATTGACTTTTTTTCAAGCCCGCTGTATTCATTCTCCTCGCCGCTTGTGAGCGAAAGTCGGGACGAAACGACCACCGGCAGCCTCGGCGGACGCCGGTGGATTCGTCCGGATAATCCAACGACAGATGATTGTATAGATCAGGTACCAGCGCTCCCCGCTTGACAGAGGGCGAGGAGAAAAAGTATTCTGATAGAGCGCCCAAACGGGGAAAGCCGCAGTCTTGGGCGTCGG
>CAYTYG010000453.1:0-2231 GCA_964441515.1 uncultured Treponema sp. | reverse complement strand
GATCCTCCCCGCGGTATCCCGCATAGGTCAGGAGGCGCATCTCCGCCCTCCCCGATTCGCAGGCGTCCAGGAGGGATTCCAGGAAGGAACGGAGGGAGTCTTCCGATTCCACGCCTTCCTTCCGGAACCTGTCGAGCTCCAGCAGGATCCCGTCGAATCGGCGGAATTCCCGGGACACGACCTGGTTGATGGTTGCGTAGACCCTGTCGTAGGTGGTTTCCATAGCGGCCCGTGCCGTCTTCCCGAACCACAAGAACTGCAGGGTCTGAAAGACGATAATCACCAGGGCGATGATCAGGATGCGGTGCTTCGTCCTCGGGGAGGATCTCCGGTATTGCCGGACCATACCGCATAGTACCCCGGAGGAAGGTATCTCCGCTAGCTCCCGGGGATTCCCGGGACTTCCCCGACCTCCCCGGAAGCGAGCCCGGGTCCGTCCCCGGAGAACGGTTATTTCTTCTTCTTGGAAGCCCTGTATTCTTCCACGACCTTCTTGAAGTTGGCTTTGTCGCCGGAGAAGTTTTTATCGATGTGTTCTATGATCAGGTCGATGACGCCCTCCCCCTCGGTCTTTCCGTTTATGGAGCACAAGCCACGGAACATGGTGAGCAGGGAATTCGGTATGCCCTTCACGAGGAAATCCACGTTGTCCGCCATTTCGGCCTCCTAAGGTAGTACTGCGCCGGCAGGGCCGGGGCCCTGCCGGCAGCCCGCAGGGGCTGAAGGCAGTATACCACGGACGGGCCGGCGCCCCCGGCGGCGATGTTCCGCCGAACGCGGCCGGGCCCCGCCTTACCTTGCCGGGCGGGATATGCTAGGATGCGCTCCCGGAACCGCCCGGGGGAGTCCGCGGACGGTTTTCTGGCGGCGTGGGGATATGCGTACCAGAAGGAACCTCTCCGATCGAATGAAACGGCTCAAGCGCCGGTCCCGGCGCCTCAGGCGGCAGGTCTGGGCCCTGTTCCTGGCCTGGAAGGACCCGGCCACACCCCTCCCGGCCCGGCTCCTCATCGCCCTGGCCGTGGCCTACGCGGTGAGCCCCATAGACCTCATCCCCGACTTCATCCCCTTCTTCGGCCAGCTGGACGACCTCGTGATCCTGCCGGGCCTCATAGTCCTGGCCCTGCGCCTCATCCCCCCGGAGGTGGCCGCCCGCTGCCGCCGGGAGGCCTGGGAGCGCCTGGCCTCCGGGGAGCGGGTCCGGACCCCCGCCGCCTACGCGGCGTCCGCGGTCTTCGTCCTTTTGTGGGCGGCCCTGGCCGCGTGGATCCTCCGCCTAGTGCTGGGGGTCGGCCCCGGGGCGTGATGGATCCGGGTATTTCCGCTAGAATGTATGGTACGATGCTCCCTAAGCCATAGGAGCGGGATCATTTTTTCCCCGCGCGGGCGGGGGCAAGGAAGCCAGATGAAGGGTTATACGGGCAGGGTGCTCCTGGTGGACCTCTCCGCCGGCTCGTGGGAGGTCCAGGACATACCGGACGAGGTCTACGAGAGCGTGCTCTCCGGGGTGGGGCTCGGGGCCTACTACCTATATAAGAACATACCCGCGGGGGCCGATCCCCTGGGTCCGGACAACATCCTTGGCTTCACTTCGGGGCTGCTCACGGGTACGGGGTCCTTCATGACCGGGCGCTGGATGGCGGTCTGCAAGTCCCCGCTGACCGGCGGCTGGGGGGACTCCAACTGCGGCGGAACCCTGGCCCCCGCCATCAAGCAGTGCGGCTTCGACGCCCTTTTCTTCCGGGGGATCTCCGAAAAGCCGGTGTACGTCTATATCGACAACAAGGGCCCCCAGATCCGGGACGCCTCGGCCTACTGGGGGCTGGACGCCGTGGAGGCGGAGGAGGCCCTGATCCGGGACACCCGGGGGAAGAAGAAGCCCGAGGCGGCCGTAATCGGCCCCGGCGGGGAGAAGCTTTCCCTCATAGCCGGCATCTCCAACGACCTGGGCCGGTACGCCGCGAGGTCCGGGGTCGGGGCGGTGATGGGCTCCAAGCGGCTCAAAGCCCTGGTCCTGGCCGGCACGAAGCCGGTCAAGGCCTCCGATCCCGAAGGCATCCGGGCGATCAGCCGGGAGTACGCGGCCAAGATGCGCAGGGCCAACCTGCCGGGCTTCTTTTCGGGGAGCTTCCTGCCCCTGATGAGCCGGGCGATGGGCTCCCTGAAGCACGAGGTTCCCATGGACGGCATGCTCACGGCCATGATCTTCAAGAAGTTCGGCACCGTGATGA
>CAYTYG010000452.1:259-2248 GCA_964441515.1 uncultured Treponema sp. | reverse complement strand
GCTGGACCGCCGCGGCCAGGCAGCATATTCCGACGGAGGCCGACGCGATCGCCAGGACTATGGACGGTACGGTCCCGATCAGGAGCAGCTCGGGGTTCACTACGAAGATGAAGGGGATGATGAATCCCGCGATGCCCAGGGTGAACGCGGAGAGCCCGGTCTTCCAGGGATCCGATTGGGCGATGCCCGCCCCCGCGTAGGCCGCCAGGGCCACCGGAGGCGTGATGTCCGCCCGGGTTCCGAAATAGAGGACGAACAGGTGCGCCGCGATGGGCAGGACCCCCATGTTGACGAGCGCCGGGGCCACGAGGGAGGAAATGATGATGTATTGGGCCGTGGTCGGCACGCCCATGCCCAGGAATATGCACGCCACCATGGTGAACGGCAGGGCCAGGAAAAGGTGCCCGCCGGAAGCGTCCACGACGTAGGAGGAGAACTTAATGCCCAGGCCGCTCATGGTGATGGAGCCGATGATGATCCCGGCGGCCGCGCAGGCCGCGGCCACCTCCACGCTCCCGACCGCGCCTTCCACGAACGCGTCCAGGACGAGCTTCCCGAAGGCCTTTACCGACTCCTTCCGGAGAAGGGTGACGATGAAGGAGGAGACGAGGGAGGACAGGATGGCCCAGAACACCGCGCGTTCCGGCGAGTAATTCTGGAAGAGAAAGAAGATGAGGAGGAAGATGGAGAACAGGTGATACCATCCCCTCGCGAGCGCCTCCCGGACCTTGGGCAGCTTGTCCTTCGGAAGGCCCTCCAGGCCCAGGGTTACGGCCCGGAAATGAACCTGCATGAAAGTCGCGAAAAAAGCCAGGACCGCGGGCACCGCGGCCGCCAGGCAGATGGTTATATACGAAACCCCGAGGACCTCGGCCATGATGAACGCCGCGGCCCCCATGATGGGAGGCATGATCTGGCCCATGGTGGACGCGGAGGCCTCTACCCCCGCGGCGAAATGCCCCGGATACCCCGTCTTCTTCATCAGGGGGATGGTGAAGGAGCCCGTCGTAACCGTATTGGCCACGGAGCTGCCGGAAATCATCCCGAAGAAAGCGCTGGACACGACCGCGGCCTTGGCGGGTCCTCCGCGGGTGCCCCCCGTCAGGGCGAAGGCTATGTCCGTGAAGAACTGGCCCGCCCCGGTCTTCCGGAGGATGGCCCCGTACAGGATGAACAGCAGGATGAAGTTGGCGGACACGCCCAGGGGTATGCTGAAGATCCCGTCCATGGAGAGGCTGAGGTAGGTCGATATCCGCTTGATGGAGTACCCTTTATGGGCGATGAAATCGGGCAGGTACGGCCCAAGGTACGCGTACAGCATGAAAATGGCCGCGACTATGGGAACCGACCAGCCCGTGGAGCGCCGCGCGGCCTCCAGCACCAGGAGTATCAGGACCACGCCCACCGCCACGTCGGCCGCGGCGTACAGGCCCGCCCGGTTCAGGATGGAGCTTGAATTAAGGAAGATCCAAAAGCAGATCCCGGCCGAGGCCGCCAGGAGCGCGAAGTCCAACAGGGTGATCCTGTTCTTCGGGGACCGTTTCCGGGAAAAGGGATAGAGGATGAACAGAAGACCGGACATGAACAACCAGTGAAGGGCGCGGTGGTCCAGGGCGAAGTACGGGTGGGCGTACGCGTAGAACAGGTGGTACAGCGAAGCGCAGACGGCAAGGACCGTCACCGCGGTCTTCCCGAGGCCCGAAAGCTCCCTCTTGCGCTCGAACTTTTCCAGGACCGTCCGGATCTTCTCCTCGTCCTCCACCAGGCGGATCTCGGGCTCGTCCTTTTCTCTACCTTCCATCTTTACATCTTCCATTCGGGCCTCCACAAGGCTTCTATTCCACCCAGATGTCGAGCAGCGTTCCGGCCGGCGCCAGGCTGTCCAGCCTTATCCGGCGGGAACCGATCGTTACAACCTGCTGGGCAACCCACCCGACCCGGATGGGCAGCGCCGGAAAAACCCGGCGCAGGACCACGCGCGTATTCTCT
>CAYTYG010000452.1:0-249 GCA_964441515.1 uncultured Treponema sp. | reverse complement strand
GGTTCGATCGAGGCTTCCCGGTATTCGGAGCTGAACTCCAGCCCCACCGCGTACCAGGAGTACCGTTCCTCCGTCAAAACGAGGGTCCCGTCCCCGGCAACGACGAAGGTGTCCCGTATGGGGGTCTTCTCCGAGGAATGGACGTAATCCAGGTAGAACAAGTCCCCGACAGAGACCGGAACCCGGGCGAAGACCTCGCCGCTTTCCCGGGACCCGATCTTCAAGCAGAGCATTCCCCCGGCTCCGCAC
>CAYTYG010000451.1:0-2249 GCA_964441515.1 uncultured Treponema sp. | reverse complement strand
TCGCGGAGATCGTGCGGAGATGGAGCCCCATCCTGGACGTCTTCGACGAGTGCGGGGTGCGCTTCGCCCTGGAGGTGCATCCCACGGAGATAGCCTTCGACTACTACACCGCCGCCCGCCTCCTAAAGGCCTTCGGGCGCCGGGAGACGCTGGGCTTCAACTTCGACCCCTCCCACCTCCTCTGGCAGGGGGTTCGGCCGGAGCTCTTCCTCCGGGACTTCGCCGACCGTATCTACCACGTCCACATGAAGGACGTCGCGGTGCGGCCCGACGGGAGGGCGGGGATACTGGGCTCGCACCTGCCCTTCGGGGATCTCCGGCGGGGCTGGAACTTCGTCTCCCTGGGGAGGGGAGACGTGGACTTCGACGCCATCGTGCGGGAGCTGAACGCCGCGGGCTATACGGGCCCCCTTTCCGTGGAGTGGGAGGACGCGGGCATGGACCGGGAGCACGGGGCCGCCGAGTCGCTGGCCTACGTACGCTCCATCGACTTTCCCCCGTCGGGCCGGGCCTTCGACGCGGCGATGAGGAAGTGAGCGAAGAATGCCGGAAGCCATCCTCCGCATGGAGGGCATATGCAAGGACTTCGGTTCCGGGCCCGTGCTCCGGAATATCGACCTCGAGGTGCGGCAGGGGGAGATCCTGGGCATCATCGGGGAGAACGGGGCCGGGAAGAGCACCCTGATGAAGATCCTGGCCGGGATCCACCAGCCCACCTCGGGAAGGGTGTACCTGGACGGCAAACCCATGCGCATCGCCACGCCCATAGACGCGCGGAGGCTGCGGATTTCCTTGGTGCCCCAGGAGTTCAACCTGATACGGGACCTGCCGGTCTACAACAACGTCTTCCTGGGCGCCGAGCTGCGCAGGCCCTCGGGACTCCTGGACAAGGCCGCCATGAAGGAGCGCACCCGGGAGCTCCTTTCCCAGCTGAACGTCACACTGGATCCGGAGGCGCGCATCGAGGGGCTCTCGGCCGCGGAGAAGCAGATGGTGGAGATCTGCAAGGCCCTGGCCTTCGACTCCCGGGTCCTCATCATGGACGAGCCCACCACCATGCTGACGAAGTACGAGATCGAGATCCTCTTCCGCCTGGTAAAAAAACTGCGGTCCGAGGGGATGACCGTCCTCTACATCTCCCACAAGCTAAAGGAGGTGAAGCAGCTCTGCGACCGGGTCGTGGTCCTGCGGGACGGGGACCTGGTCCACGACGGCCCCGCCTCGGATGTCTCCATCGTGGAGATGGCCCAGAAGATGGTGGGCCGGGAGCTGGGCTCCATCTTCCCGGCCAAGTCCGAGCCTTCGGACGAGACGGTATTCGAGGCCCGGAACGTCAGCGTGCCCGGGGTGCTCCAGGACATCTCCTTCCGGCTGAGGAAGGGCGAGATCCTGGGCCTGGCGGGGCTCGTGGGCGCGGGGCGAACCGAGCTGGCCGAGACGGTCCTGGGGCTTCGGAAGAGGAGCTCCGGCGCCTTCCTGAAGGACGGCCGGGAGCTGGACCTCCGGGAGCCCGCGGACGCCGTGGCGGCCGGGATCTCGTACCTCTCCGAGGACCGGCAGGGAGCCGGCATCATCACGGCCTTCACGGTGACTCGGAACGTCACCCTCGTGTCCCTGGGGGCCTACTGCCGATCCGCCCTCCGGCTCATAGACAAGAAAACCGAGCGGGATAAGGTGCAGGGCTACGTCGACTCCTTCCGCATCAAGACGGACAGCCTGGATCGGCGGCTGGAGAACCTCTCCGGGGGCAACCAGCAGAAAGTGTCCCTGGCCAAGGCCATCGACACGGCGCCCTCCGTGCTGATCGTGGACGAGCCCACCCGGGGCGTCGACGTTTCCGCGAAGCACGAGATCTACGTCTTCATCCACGACCTGGCACGAAAGGGCATATCCTGCCTTTTCATCTCCTCGGAGCTGGAGGAGATCATAGGCATGTGCGGCCGCGTCCTGGTGATGCGCGACGGCCGCGTGGCCGGAGAGCTGGAGGGCGACGCCGTCAACGAAGAGGAAATCATGTACTACGCCACGGGTGTGCACGAGGAGGCCGCGTCATGAGCGGAGCAACCGCCAAAAAAATCGACCTGGAGAAGTACGGGGCCCTGGTGGCCCTGGGAGCCCTCTTCGTCCTGGCGTCCGTCATAGGCTGGCCGTACTTCATACGGCCGGAGAACCTGGTCAACGTCATGCGGCAGTCGTCCTATTCGGGGATCATAGCCCTGGGCATGACCTTCGTGATCATCTCGGGGGGG
>CAYTYG010000450.1:0-2255 GCA_964441515.1 uncultured Treponema sp. | reverse complement strand
TCGGCGAAGACCCCGCGCAGGTCCTCCGAGTTCTGGACCTGGACGATCGGCTCGTTGATGTCCACCGGTACAAATGCCACGTGCCAGGTCATGACAATAAGGAAGAGGCAGCCCGCCAGCGCAAAGGCGGTCTTCTGCCAGTTCAAGCGGTAGGTAGCAACAAAGCACATCGGCAGCAGCTGGGCGATGATGAGCCAAGGAACCTTCTCCCCCACGTAGGCATAGAAGGCCATTGTTGCCAGCATCCAGACGATACAGAAGCGGAAGAACTCCTCGGAGAGCCGGTCCAGCAGGGCCGCCGCCGTCTCGATCCCCTCCGACTTTATCAGGCGCTCCACCCTCGGGGTTTCCAGGGCCACGACGGCCGCCGTGTATTTTCTCTGCTCGTTGTAGGCCATGATCTGGGAGAAGCAGTCCGTGGACGTGCCGATGGCCTCCTCGATCTCCTCGGGGCTGTACTTCTCCCCGTCCGCCGCGATCAACAGGGCTTTTTCCCGCCCGACCACCACCAGGAATCCGTCCTGGTCGTAGTAGGCCAGGTCGCTGGTGTAAAGCTGCCCGTCCCGCAGGGCCTTGGCGGTCGCTTCCGGGTTGTGGAAGTAGCCCTTCATCACGTTTTCCCCCCGGATGACGATCTCCCCCGTCTCGCCGGGGGCGCACTCGGAGCCGTCCGGACGCAGGATGCGGCACTTAACGGAGGGCGCGACCACCCCGGATGTCCCGAACTTGTGCCGGCTGGGGGTGTTGGAGCTTATGACCGGGGCGGCTTCCGTAAGCCCGTAGCCCTGGAAGATGGGAACCCCGAAGGCCGCGAAGAACTCCTGCTGTTTCACGTCCAGGAGCGCGCCGCCCCCCACGCAGAACTTGATGTTGTTCCCGAAGATCATCTTCCGGATCTTGTTGAAGATCAGGGCCTTGGCCAGGGCGTGGACCAGGTAATGGCGGGCCTTCGCGCCGAAGGGGACGGGGTTGAAGCCGTTTCCGTTGATGGCGACGCCGGCCGCGATGCCGGATTTGAAGAGCTTCTCGATGAAGCCGCCCTTCTCTTCCACGCCGGCTATGATCTTCTTCATGAAATTCCCCGAGAGGGCGGGCACCGTGAGGAGGAAGATGGGCTCCACTTCCCGGAGGTTGATGGGTATGTTCCGGAGTATCCCGATGGACCCGCCCCGGGGGTCCACGAAATACAGGGATATGCCGCAGAGGAGGGCCGTGTAGATCCCGACGGTGTGCGCGAAGGAATGGTCCACGGGCAGGACCAGGAGTGTCGTGTAGAAGTAGGGTTTTTCGAAGAGCTCGATGGAGTCCTGGCAGTTGGCCCAGTAATTCAGGTGGCTCAGCATGATGCCCTTCGGATCTCCGGTGGTCCCGCTGGTGTAGCAGATGGTCACGATGTCGTCCTCGGTCAGGGAATCCGCTATGTCGTTCAGAGCCGCCGTACGCGCGGGAAGGGCGCTTCGGCCCTCCCGGAGGGCGTCCTGGAACCGGACCACCTTGTCCCGGGGGTAGCCGGTCTTGGCGCAGGCGGCGTCCGGGCGCTCGGAATCCTCGTCCAGGCAGACGAGGAGGATGTCCTTGCCGCCCAGGGAGGACAGGGCGGTCAGAACCTTTTCGATCTGGTTGCCCGAGGTGACGAAGACCCTGGATTCGGAGTGCCGGACCCGGAAGGGTATCTCCTCGGCGAGGAGCTTGATGGACAGGGGAACGGAAACGCCTCCGGCCATGAGGACCCCGAATTCCGAGGTCACCCACTCGGGGCTTCCCTCCGAGAGGATCGAGACGGTTTCCTTCCGTCCCAGACCCCGGGAGAGCAGGAAGGCCGCGAAGGCCCGGGCGTCCGAACGGACCCGGCCGAAGGTCCAGCCCTCCCATCCGGCGTCCGTCTTTTTGAGGACATAGGATACGTCGGGGTAGGTGCGCTCGGCCTCTTCCAGCATGGCCAGTACGGTCCGTTTCATCTCGCCTCCTGTATAAAAGACAGTGTAGACTAGCACGAAGGCGGGTTCCGCGAAAGAGCCTATCTATTGACAAGGCATTTCGCGGGGTGTAGTTTCATACCATCTTCTCCCCAAGGTGAACCGAATGAATTACTCAGACCCCACGAAACTAGGGATTCTAGCGTGCCCGGGCGGCGAGCGGTTCACCGAGCTGGTCCTTCAGCGTCTTTCGACCATCTATCGGCGCCGGTTCGAGCGCAAGACGCGCGTCCTGGCGGACCGGTACCATATTTCCCCCGAGCTGGTCGTACGGAAAAG
>CAYTYG010000449.1:0-2294 GCA_964441515.1 uncultured Treponema sp. | reverse complement strand
AGCCGGTTGGCCAGGACATCGAAGGACATCACCGTGGACTCGAAAATCGACGAATCCGGCTGGAACCGGATAACGGTACCCCGCCTCTCGGTGTCGCCGAGAATGGAGACCGGGGCCTCCGGGATGCCCGTCCGGTACCGTTGGAAATGGATATTCCCGTCCAGGTGGACGAATGCCTCGCAGACCGAGGACAGGGCGTTCACCACGGAGACGCCCACGCCGTGGAGTCCGCCGGAGACCTTGTAGGAGGACTTGTCGAACTTCCCGCCCGCGTGGAGCTTGGTCATGACGATCTCGAGGGCGGAAACCTTTTCCGTCGGGTGCATGTCCACGGGAATGCCGCGGCCGTTGTCCGTCACCCGAACGATATCGTTGGGCTCCAGCACCACCTCGATGCGGTCGCAGTGCCCGGCGAAGGCTTCGTCGATGGAATTGTCCACGACCTCGTACACCAGGTGATGGAGCCCGTCCAGCCCCGTGGACCCGATGTACATGCCGGGGCGTTTCCGTACGGCTTCCAGACCCTTTAATACCTGAATGTTTTGGGCAGAATATGTAGATTCCATGTGATTACCTATCATTGAGATTTACGCGGCGGCGCTCGCCCGGTTCGGTCAAGGCATGGAATTTATAGTCCGGGAAAGGCATCCATCGGCCGTATGGAAATAAAAGACTTGCCGAACTTGGTATCGGGATTATACTCGCTTCAGGGAGGAAATACAAGGCGCACCGCGCTTCCGGAGGACACGGGCCGGAACTAATCTTCTTGTGGATATTTTGTGTATATCTTTATAACGCCTTATTGAAGAAAGAATAACACTGTCGAAAGAAAGCGCCATCGGGTTGAACGCCACGGGCAGAAGAAGATTATTTTATTACATGAAAAGAAATTATTGTTACGGGGAACCCGAAGGATGCGAATTTTGGCCGCTTCCGGTCGTTTCGACAATTCAGACTCTCCCAATAAGGTATTGAATTCGGCTTGATCCCGTGTGGATATCTTGTGTATATAGAGTGCCTTGCATGTAAGGATGGTAGAAGATGAATGCCATGAATTATTCCCCTTTTTGGGACGAGGCCCTCAAGCAGCTGGAGCAGGAATTGGGCGAGCACGAGTTCGCCCTCTGGTTCAATATCGAGTACATAAGCGCCAACGCCGACACGATCTCCGTCCGCGTCCCCTCCGCGTTCTACCGGGACCAGTTTATCAAAAACTACCAGAAAACCATCGAAACGAAGCTGGCGGACCTGACGGGAAAGCCCCTGACTTTGACCTTCCTCGTGGAAAAGCGCCCGCCTTCCGCCCGGGACGCCGAAAAGGAAACCGTCGGCCGGCCGGCCGAGGAGCCGCCCGCCGCCCAGCACCGGGCCCGTCCGAAGCACTCCATGCTCCGCGGGGACCTGACCTTCGAAAACTTCGTCATCGGGGAAAATAATTCCTTCGCGGCCAACGCGGCCCTGGCCATAGCCAAGAACCCGGGCACGGCGTACAACCCTTTCCTGATCTACGGGGGAGTCGGCCTGGGGAAAACCCACCTCATGCAGTCCATCGGCAACCGTGTCTGGTCGGAGACGGGAAAGGCTAAAATCATCTGCCTGTCCGCGGAGGAGTTCACGAACGAGTTCATCCAGTCCATCCACGACAAGGCGACCCACGCGTTCAAAAACAAGTACCGGCAGGCGGACGTCCTGCTGATCGACGACATCAACTTCCTGGAGAAAAAAATGGGGAGCCAGGAGGAGCTCTTCCACACCTTCAACGCCCTCTACGATACGAACAAGCAGATGGTGTTCACCTGCGACCGCCCGGTCTCGGAGCTAAAAAATCTCTCCGACCGCCTGCGCAGCCGCTTCGAGCGGGGGCTCAACGTAGACCTCCAGCCCCCGAACTACGAGACCCGGTGCGCCATCCTCAAGAAGAAGGCGGAAAGCGCCCGTCTCCCCGTGCCCGGAGAAGTCATCGACATCATTGCCAAGAACATCTCCACGAACGTCCGGGACCTGGAGGCTGCCCTTATGAAGCTGAGCGCCTACGCAGCCCTGGTCGGGAAGAGCATAACCCTGGAGATCGCCCAGCAGCAGCTCAAGGACGTTTTCGGGCAGTACCGCCAGGGGAACGTGAGCACCGAAAACATCCAGCGCGTGGTAGCCGAATATTTCAACCTCTCCTACACGGACATGAAAAGCAAGAAAAAGACCCAGGCTATCGCCTATCCCCGTCAGATGGCCATGTACATCACCCGCGAGATAACCGAGCTTTCGCAGACGCTTGACTACGCGGCGGACGAGCTTTC
>CAYTYG010000448.1:0-2316 GCA_964441515.1 uncultured Treponema sp. | reverse complement strand
GCGGGCCGCCAGAACCGAGGCGCTGTCCATCCGGTACGGCTCGAGGATGCCTTCCCCCGAGAACTCCAGGCTGTCCGGCTGCCCCTCCAGGGCGGCCAGGAGGGACGGGAACCGATCCCCGAAGATCTCCCCGTAGTGGCGCAGGAACGCCTCCCGTCCCCTCGATTCGCTGTCCTTACCCATTTCGAATTGACACTCCTTACCGGGTTACGTAGACTCGCCGGAGCCCCGTTTTTTCCCCCAAGTAAATGATAACTCGCATCGGCGCGATACGGGAGAGGAACTTGAAAAAAGCAGTGCTGTTCGACCTGGACGGGACCCTCGTGGACTCCCTTCCCGACATCGCGGCGGTGATGAACGCCGTCCTTGGGGACCTGGGATTTCCCGGCCACGCCCCGGAGGAGTACAAGGCCTTCGTGGGATGGGGATCCCGGGAGCTCGCCCGGCTCGCCCTTCCGGAGAGGGAGCGGACGGAGGAGCGCATCTCCGCCGCGGAAGCGGACATGAAGAGACGGTACGAAGCCGAACCCGTGGCCCGTTCCCGGCCCTACCCCGGCATCCCCCAAGCCCTGGCCGCCCTAAAGCGGCGGGGGTACTCCCTGGCGGTGCTTTCCAACAAGCCCGACGCCATCGTCCGGCCGGTGGTCCGGATGCTCTTTCCCGGAATCCGCTTTTCCTTCGTATCGGGGGCCCGGGACGGCGTTCCCCACAAGCCGGATCCCTCGGCCGCCCTGGAGGCGGCCCGCGCCCTGGGGGCGGAGAGCGCCGACTGTTTCTTCGTGGGGGATTCCGACGTGGACATGCGGACGGCCCGCAACGCCGGCATGGTGCCGGTGGGCGTTTCCTGGGGATACCGGGGCGTCGAGGAGCTCAAGGCGGCCGGGGCGTCCCGGGTGCTCGACCGCCCGGAGGACCTGGCCGGGCTTTCCGGATGAGCTTCCCGGCTCCCGGGGAAATTCGCTATACTGGAATAGAGCGTGAAAAAGAATCCGCCGCGGGGGGACGCGGAGCCCACGGAACAGGAAAAAAACGCGGGGTCCCTTCCGAAAACAGACAGCCCCGTGGAATTACCGGCAAGGAGGCGGAGATGGACAGAAAAGAGCTCTTGGACAAGGCCCGTTCCTATATCGACCTCGAGACCGAGCCGGCCTTCCGCCGGGAAGTGGACGAGCTCCTGGCCCGGGAGGACTGGAAGGAGCTGGAAGACCGCTTCTACCGGGATCTGGAGTTCGGGACCGGAGGACTGCGCGGCAAGATCGGGGGCGGCACCAACCGGATGAACCTGCTGGTGGTGCGGAGGGCGACCCAGGGCCTTTGCGACTATCTCAAATCCGCCCTCCCGACGAAGGAGCTCTCGGCCTGCCTGGCCTTCGACTCCCGCCGCTACTCCGCCGCCTTCGCCCAGGCCGCGGCCCTCGTGTTCGCGGCCAACGGGATCAAGGCCTACCTCTTCAGCGCCCTGCGCCCCACCCCGGAGCTCTCCTTCGCCATACGCTTCCTAAAAGCGGACACCGGCGTCGTGGTGACGGCCAGCCACAATCCGCCCGCGTACAACGGGTACAAGGCCTACTGGGGGGACGGGGCCCAGGTGATCGCCCCCCACGACGAGGGGATCATAGCCCGGGTCGACTCCGTAGGCGAGGTGAAGACCCTGGACAGGGCGGAGGCCCTGCGGAAGGGACTCCTCGTGATCATAGACCGCGAGGTGGACGAGCCCTACGTCGCCATGGTCAAGTCCAAGCTTTTCCGGCCCAAGCTGATCCGGGAGATGGCCAAAAGCGTCAAGATCGTCTACTCCCCCCTGCACGGCACCGGCGCCCTCCACTTCGAACGCGTCCTGGGCGACCTGGGCCTCGCCGTGGCCACGGTCCCGGAGCAGCGGGAGCCGGACGGGGAGTTCCCCACCGTGGCCTTCCCCAACCCGGAGGAGGCCGCGGCCCTCAAGATGGCCCTGGACCTGGGCCGCCGGCTGAAGGCCGACGTGGTCATGGCCACGGACCCCGACGCGGACCGGCTGGGCATAGCCGTCCCCGACGGGAAGGGGGACTTCGCCCTGATCACGGGAAACCAGCTGGGCTCGCTCCTGGCGGACTATATACTCCTGTCCCGCAAAGAGGCCGGGACCCTCCCCCGCAAGGCGGCAACGATACGGAGCATCGTGACCACGGAGATGCAGGCCAGGATAGCGGAATACTACGGCGCCGAGTGCTTCGACTGCCTCACCGGGTTTAAATGGATAGCGGACCTCATGCGCCGCTTCGAGTCGGACGGCAAGGGCTGCGAGTTCGTCTTCGGCACGGAGGAGAGCTACGGCTA
>CAYTYG010000447.1:0-2329 GCA_964441515.1 uncultured Treponema sp. | reverse complement strand
CGCCGTCCGTCATCTTGGATCCCGCGGGCACCTTCACGGCCCCGCTCTGGTCCTTTATCGGGCCGGTGAAAACGTCCCAAGCCCCGTCCAGGATCTTCTGTTCGGCGGCCTTGACCAGGTCCTGCACGTCCTTCGGGACGAGGGGGCTCATCTCCGCCAGGCGGACCACGCCGGCCTTGAGGCCCTCCCAGTACTCGTGCTCCTTCCAGGTCCCGTTCATGCCGTTCCGGATCGTCTCGGTGTAGTAGGCCCCCCAGTTCCAGATGGGGCTGGTGAGGACGGTGTCGCCCACGAACTTCCGCATGTCCGAGTCGTACCCGATGGAGAGCTTGCCGCGCTCGGCGGCGGCCTTCTGGGGCTCCACGGTGTCCTGGTGCTGGGCGATGATGTCGGCCCCGGCGTCCAGAAGGGCCACGGCGGCCTCGCGCTCCTTGACGGGGTCGTACCAGGTGTTCGTCCAGACCACCCGCACCTGGACCTTGGGGTTCACGGAGCGGGCGCCGAGGGTAAAGGCGTTGATGCCCCGCACGACCTCGGGGATCGGGAAGGCGGCGGCGTAGCCGATGATGTTGCTCTTGGTCATCTTGCCCGCCACGATGCCGGAGAGGTAGCGGGGCTGGTAGATGCGGCCGAAGTAGGTGGACATGTTGGCGCTGTGCTTGTATCCGGAGCAGTGCTCGAACTTGACGTCCGGAAACTCCTTGGCGACCTCCGCCATCGGGTCCATATAGCCGAAGGAGGTGCCGAATATCATCTGGTAGCCTTCCTGGGCGTACTGTCGGATGATCCGGGTGGCGTCCGGGCCTTCCGGCACATTCTCTATGTATACGGCCTTGATCTTGTCGCCCAAGGCGGCTTCGGCGGCCTTGCGTCCGTTGTCGTGCTCATGGGTATATCCCAGGTCGCCCGGAGGCCCGATGTACACGAAGGCCACCTTGTAGGGCTCGGCCTTCGCGGCCGGGGCGGGCTCCGCCTTTTTCGAACACCCCGCGATCAGGACGACCGCGGAAAGAATCCATAGAAGATTCAACCTGTTTCTCATACGGGTCTCCTTTGGGAATGGCTGTACTCGATCGATCCGCCGGAAGCGCGCCCGGCGGGTGCAATCCGTCCATGTAGGAGTAAACTACCTCGCGGAAAATATGTCAAATCAAATAGCTTTCGCCGGGCAGGGGATCCGCTATCGGGCGGCCTTCCTGTCCATCTTCTCCCGGAAGCGGCCCAGATCGATGATCGCGCGGACGTGCGACCCTTCCCCGATCTTCTCCTTCTCGTCGAAGGCCTCCACGCGGAAGGTCAGCATCTTCCCGTCCACGGAAAGGAGCTCCGCCCGGGCCGTGACGCGCATACCCATGGGCGTGGCGGCCAGATGCTTCACATCCAGGTGGTAGCCCACGGTCGCCTGCCCGGGTTCCAGGAGCCGGTCCACGGCGCCGAGGGCCGCTTCCTCCATGGCCAGGATCATCATGGGGGTGGCGTAGACCGGAACCCCGCCGGAGCCCATATGACTCGCCGTGTGGCGTTCCTCCACTACCAGGGTCCTTTCCCCAACCAATCCGGGCTTCAGCGTATCCATGCGTATCCTCCTGGTTTATATCGAGAGGACTCCAAGGTAGATCGGCGGACGGGCGGGGTCAAGGAGGGAGAACTCGAAAAAAACGCGAAACCCGAAGCGTTCAGGCAGGGCTTCGGCCCCGCTCGGGCGGCCCGACCCGGACGCATTGCCGGCGCGGACCCCGGACGCTATCCTGTCGGCCATGGAAAAGGTTCGCTGTCCCTGGGCCGGTACCGATCCGGAATATATCCGCTACCACGACGAGGAATGGGGCGTCCCCCTGCGGGACGACCGCCGCCTCTTCGAACTGCTGGTCCTGGAGGGCGCCCAGGCGGGGCTCTCCTGGCTCACGATCCTCAAGCGCCGGGAGGCTTACCGTGCGGCCTTCGAGGGATTCGACCCGGAGAGGGCGGCCCGCTACGGGGACGCGGACAGGGCAAGACTCCTGGGAAACCCGGGGATCATCCGGAACCGGCTCAAGATAGACTCCGCTATCCGGAACGCCCGGGCCTTCCTGTCCGTTCGGGAGGAAAAGGGTTCCTTCTCGAATTATCTTTGGGACTTCGTGGACGGCCGCCCGATGATCAACCGTCGGGCGTCTATCGAGGAGATCCCCGCGCGCACGGAGCTTTCGGACCGAGTCAGCGCGGACCTGAAGCGCCGGGGCTTTTCCTTCGTCGGGAGCGTCATCGTATACTCGTACCTGCAGTCCGCCGGGCTCGTGAACGACCACCTGGTCTCTCTGGAACGCAAGGGGTACATTGAGCGGTCCTC
>CAYTYG010000446.1:0-2329 GCA_964441515.1 uncultured Treponema sp. | reverse complement strand
CCTTTCCCTTACGGGAACGTCCGCCCCGCCTCGAATCCCTGGGGAACCTGGGGATGTACAAGAACCCGGGAAACCGCGACGCGGCCGGAGCCGACCGCCTCTATATCCGAGAGGGAATCCCCGTCGTTCTCGATGGACCCCCCCGTAAGGAAACAGTAGGAAAATCCGTCCGGGGCCTCGAAAGAATGCAGCGTGTCCCGGTACCGGCGCCTTCCCGGACGCGCCAGCACGGCGTCCGGGATTTCCTTCTCGACCTTTGCGGGCACGTTAATATTGAGGAAAACCGTCTCATCCCAGGAACGCAGAAGCTCCGCCAGGTGCTTCCGTACGAAACCCGCCGCGGGCTCGTAGCGGAACGGCGGCTCGTGGGACGCCAGGGAAACGGCGATGCCGGGGATTCCGTACAGAACCGCCTGGCGCGCGGCCGCTGCGGTACCGGAATAGAGGAGATCCGTTCCCAGGTTGGGCCCCCGATTGATCCCGGAGACGACAACGTCGGGTTTAAAGGGTATGGCACCCATATGGACCATCATCACGCAATCGGCGGGCATCCCGCTGCAGGTATAGGTCCGTTCCCCCAGCCTGCGTACCTTGCTGGGAGACTGAAGGGTCATGGAATGACTCGTCCCGGAACGGTCCCCGTCCGGCGCGAAAATCCAAACTTCATGTTCCTTCCCCAATTCTTCCGCCAGTATCCGGATCCCGTCGCAGTGAATGCCGTCGTCGTTCGTCACAAGGATTTTCATGTCGTAAGCCGCGTCCCCTTCCTAACTCGATAAAGGATTGTATCGGAAGCGGGACGGCGATTCAACCTTTCAGCTCTATGCCTCCGGAAATCGCGGTTTCATAGCAGATGGCCTTGAAGCCGAATATCCTTTCGTATTCCTCCAGCCGGTTCCTGTACTCTTCCAGGGCCGGCCGGCTCAGTATGGATATCGTACAGCCTCCGAATCCCTTTCCGGTGAGACGGCTGCAAAAGGCGCCGTCTATCTCCGTCGTCCTCTTTACGAGCCAGTCCAGCTCGGGACAGGAGACTTCCAGGAGATTTCTAAGGCCGTTCTGGGACTTGTTCATGATGCGGCCGAATCCCGCAAGATCCCCCTTCGCCAGGAGATCCTCCGCCTCGGAAACCCTGCGGACCTCTTCCAGTATAAAAAGGCACCTCCGGCGCACGCTTTCCGGGAGCTCCCCCATCAGCTCGTTCAAGTCGCCGGGCGCGTAGTCCCGAAGGACGCGGCCCGTGTGGCGGCGTCCCAGAATCTGCAGGCACTGCCGGCAGTCCTCGGCCCTCTGCCTAAGTTCGTTGTCCACGGAGAAACGGGGAACCCGGGAGTCCGTGATGAGGGCCGCATTGTCCCCTAGATCGAAGGGAACGAGACGCGGCTTGCCGTTCCGGGCATCCACGGACACCGCGGTTCCGGGCCGGGATACGACGGGGACTATATGCTCCGCGGGTCCGAATTCCCTTCCGCAGAAGTCGGATTCCGCGATGCGGCTGAGTTCGACAATGCCCTCGTTTCCCAGATTCATGCCCAGGAGCGAGGAAAACGCAGCCGCGGAGGCAACCACGAACGCGGCGGAGGAGCCGAGGCCTATTCCCTGGGGAATGTCCCCCGAGACCGTAACATTCAGCCCTTGGGAGGGCATACCCTGTTCGTAAAGAGTCGCCAGAACACCCTTGGGAAGGTTCGCCCAGCGGTCCTCTCGCTTGTATTTGAGGTTTGCCAGGCTTGTTCGCTTTCTCTCGTTCAGGTCGGCCGCAAAAAAACGCAGGGAAGAGTCTCGACGCGTGGATACGGCGACTTGGACGCGCTGCGAAATAGCAGCCGAGAGCACGATGCCTTCGGATTCCTCCGTATGTTCACCGAGCAGACGAACCGTTCCGGGAGCGGAGGCTATGACCTCGGGAGCCGTTTCATACTCCTCCGTGTGGAACTCAACAATGTCCTTCATCAACCAGCCTTATGTATGTGCGTGAGTGTTTTCCTATCGCCTTATGATATACCATGAATGCGTAAGGTTCAAACGAAAAAAACGTTCACCTTCCGCTGCGGACGGAGGGGAAATGCAGTCGATACTGCATTTTATTCGTTTCCGTTCTTTGACAATTTCCAAGGCTGGAAGTAGAATCGGGTTATGCGTTCCTTAAAGTTGATCCTTACAATCATTTCATTATCCGCCCTGATTCTCGCGTGTAAAAGCAACCCGGAGCCCGGTCCCGCCGCTCCCGAGCCCCCCCCCGCTTCCCGCGAACCCGTCCCCCCGGACCCAGCCTTCGATCCCTCGACCATATCCGAGGAGGTCAAGCGGGACACGATGGAGGAAGTTA
>CAYTYG010000445.1:1648-2333 GCA_964441515.1 uncultured Treponema sp. | reverse complement strand
AACCGGTCCGTTCCGGCTGGAGGGCTGGGAGATAGGGAAGTGGGTCAGCTTCGCGGCGAACGGGACGTATCCCAGGAAGACCCCGGCGATCGAGACGCTGGTCATGAAGAGGATCATCGACCCCATCATCCGCATGAACGAACTCCGTCAGAACCGGGTCAACCTGATCCTGGAAACCTCCCCGATGGACAGGCCCAAGGTGGCGAAGATGACGAACGTCGACATCAACTCCTATCTGCCCTTCGCGTTCTACCAGGTTTCCGTCAACACCAAACTGTTCCGGACACCCGAGGCCCGCCGGGCCCTTTCCATGGCGCTGGACAGGTCCTCCCTGGTTCCCGGCATCACGGACGGGAAGGACGGGGCCGTGATCGGGAGCGGGCCCTTCCCCTCGGATCTCTTCACGGAGAACATCCCCGAGTACAGGAACGAGCCGGTGCCCGACCTCCTTCCGGAGGACACGGGAAAGGCCGCGGCCCTGGCGGAGAAGTCCGGGCTCAAGGGCCAGACCGCCATACTCCTATATCCGGATTCCCTGGGCGAGTTCGGGGCGGCGGTCGCGAAGGGCATCGTGGACCAGCTGAACCGGATCGGTCTTGCCGTGGAGGCCAAGCGGACGGGGGACCAGGTCTTCAACCGCCTGGTTTTCAAGGAAAAGAACTACGAGCTGGCCCTGCTGGAGCAG
>CAYTYG010000445.1:0-1638 GCA_964441515.1 uncultured Treponema sp. | reverse complement strand
TGGTTCCGCTCGGACGGGGGGACGAACGTTTCCCAGGTGTCCGACGCAGAGTTGGACGGGCTTTTCCGCCGGTGGGAAAAGACGGTGGAAATTCCCGTCTGGATCGACCTGACCCTGGACATCAACGAACGGATGTCGGAGCTTGCGCCGGCGGTCTTCCTGTTCAAGCTCCAGAAGGACGTGTACTCGAGGAACCTCAAGCGCGTCGCGATAGCCACGGACAACCCGTTCCTGTCCGTCGAGGACTGGGTCCGGTAGGCGGCGGACATGCGATTCGTCCGCTTCCTTACCCGGGAGCTGCTGCTTCACGGCGCGGTGTTCGCCGTCGCGGGAACCGCGGCCCTGGCGTTTCTCTATCTGCTTTCCATCGGCGCCCCCCCGGGCAGCTTCGCGGAGACGGGAAGGTCTTTCCTTCTCCTGCTCTCTGGGTCCGAGGATTTTTCGACGGCGCATCCCGGGTTCAGCGTCGGGAGGATCATAGCCAGCGCGGCGGGGGTGACCCTTCCGCTGGCCCTGGCCGCCCTGGTCTTCCTGGCCCTGGCTTCCCTGGCGGCCTCCGCCGTGGCCGTGTCCTCCCGCTACCTGGCGGAGCGGCACGGCCGGACGGGGGGGGCCGCGGCCGCCGGGGCCGCCGGGTTCGCGGCGACGGTCCTTTCGGCCTGTCCTCTTTTCGTGGGCTTCTGGGTGCTGGCCGACGGCTTCGGGAGCCGGACGCCCCTGATGTTCATCGCCCTGGCCATCGTTGCCTTGGGCGGGCTGGGCTGGGACGCCTCGACGTTTCTCCGCGCCGACATGGAGCGGCAGCTCGCCACGACCCACGCCGAGGTTTTCAGCACCCTGGGTTCCCCTCTCGGCCGGGGTTTCCCCCTCCCGGGCACCCTTTCCGGATACCTCTTCTCCTCGAGTCTTCCGCGGTTCATACCCTACCTGGCGGGCAAGGTCCCGGCGATCATCGGGGCCGTGACGATCGCGGAGATCGTCTTCTCCTTTCCCGGCCTGGGAAGCACGCTCCTGGACGCCCTGCTCGCCGCCACGTTGTGGATGTTCGTGCGGCCGGAGGTCACCGTCTCGAGGGAGATCTCGCCGTCCCGGGTCACCGAGGGCGAGGAGGCACGGGGCGTGCTGACCCTGACCAACACCGCCCGGCGGCGCAGCCCGCCGTTCCTCGCCTCCGAGCGGGTCGGCAGGCGCGAGGTCTCGGTGCAGGTCCCGTCGCTGGCGTCCGGCGCCCAGGACACGGTGTCCTACCCGCTGCCGACCGACCACAGGGGGATCTTCCCGGTCGGCCCGCTGACCATCGGGCACAGCGACCCGTTGCGGCTGATGCGGGTCGCCCGCTTATGGTGTATATCGTGGCGCCGCTGCCGACCGGCCGGGCCAGGGACGCCGAGGGGCCGACGACGGACACGGCCCCGCGCGGCGGGGTGGCCTTCCACAGCCTCCGCGAGTTCGTGCCCGGCGACGACCGGCGGCTCATCCACTGGCGGTCGTCGGCCCGCAGGGACCAGCTCATGGTCCGTCACCACGTGGTGCCCAACGAGCCGCGGCTGATGGTGGTCGTCGACACGTCGAGGGAGCCCTACACCGAGGAGTCCTTCGAGGACGCCGTGCGGGTGGTGGCCTCGCTGTGCTCGGCGG
>CAYTYG010000444.1:0-2346 GCA_964441515.1 uncultured Treponema sp. | reverse complement strand
CAGGACGGAGAGAATCGTCAGAACAATAAAAAACCGTTTCATAAGGTACCTCCCGTACAAGTGCGTCGCAGTACTAGTATACCGCACCCGGGAGCCGGTTTGCAGGGGTTACAGGGAAAGAATCAGGTCCCGCAGGGCGTAGCAGTCCAGGGTCTCGTTCGTGCCGGAGTCGAAGATCTCCAGGTGGAGGTGGCCCCCGTGGCCGCGCCGGCGGGCGTTGGTTCCCGTGTTCCCCCCGTGGCCCAGGGGGGCGCCCGGCTCCACCGCCTGCCCGGGGCGCACCCCTACGTCGTGGAGGTGGAGGTAGGTGTAGTACCGGCGCGTCCGGGGATCGTAGATCACGGCCCCGTTCCCCGCCCGGGGGGAAAGGCCTCCCCGGCGGAACTTCTCCGGGCCGGCCCCCCCGGACCAGTCCCCGGCGGCCGCCACCACGATGCCGGAGCTCATGGACCGCACGACGGGGCCCTTCTGGACGGAGCCCCAGAACCCCGAGGGCCGGAAGAAGATGTCCAGGGCGTTCCGGTGGGAGAGCCGGAGCTCCTCCCGGGGGGGTATCCAGCACTCCTCCGGGGCCAGGGGCGGACGCAGGCCGGGGCGCCCCCCGGAGGTCTGACTTGTTCCTTTTCCCTCCGCGGTGAAGCTCCAGACCACGTCCAGGACGGCCTCCACCCGGGCGCCCGCCGCGTTGGATCCCGGCATGGCCTTCGCCACCGGGTCGTAGGCCCGGGAGAAGGCGTCCGACCCGTCCGCGGAAAGGCGTATGTCGTCCACGTCCGAGAGGGAGGCCGTGCGGGCCAGGAAGAAGGCGGCGTCCGGGAGGATGCCCGCCACGTCGGAGTCGGAGAGGGACCCTCCCCTCGCGGTCTCCCGGGCCCAGCGCCAGGCGGCCAGGGCCGCCTCCTCCGGGGTAAGGCGCTTCAGGTTCTCCAGGTCCAGGGCCCGGCGGGCGGGGGAAGCCTCCGGGACGCCCTCCGGGGCCGGCTCCGCGCGGCGGGCGTACGCCGCCCGGCCGGAAGCCGGGGCGAAGAGCTCCCCGGGACCGCCGGGGAAGGCGGCCGCCAGGATGAAGCCCCCCTCCAGGACCAGGAGCAGGGCCGAAGCCGCCAGGATAGGGACCGTGCGCCGGTCCGCGCCCTCCGGTCCGCGCCCATCGCTCATGCGCCGGGGCTCTCCCCGCCCGCTTCTTGGGGCGTCGTCGGCGCTCCCGGGCCCGTCCGGGGGGGGCGCGCGCAGAGCTCCAGGAGCCGCAGGCAGGTGCGGGCGTCGTCGCAGGCACGGTGCGCCCGCCCTCCGTCCAGCCCCATCCGGAGCGCCAGCTTGGGAAGGGAGTAGGAGGGAAGCCCGGGGAAGGCCTGGCGGGCCAGTCCGCAGGTGTCGGCCACCCGGTTGCGCGGCTCCGGGAGGCCGGCCCGGGCGGCGGCGGCCTTCAGGAAGCCCAAGTCGAAGGCCGCGTTGTGCGCCGCGAGGATGGAGTCCCCCAGGAAGTCCAGGAGCTCCGGAAGGGCTTCCTCCAGGGGCCGCGCTTCCCGGACCATCTCGTCGGTTATCCCGCTCACCCGGGAGGCGTCCGGGGAGATGGGGCGCCCCGGGTTCACCAGGAGCTCGAAGGATTCCTCCACGGCGCCCCCGGGCGGGAACCGGACGGCGCCGATCTCGCAGATCCTGTCCAGACGGGGGTCCAGGCCGGTAGTCTCGAAGTCCAGGGCCGTGAAGACGGCCCGCCCCCAAAGGCCCTCCAGGTCCCGCAGGGAGAGCCAGCCCGGGCGGGGCTCCCGGACCCTGTCCGCGCGCGGCCTGCGTCCCGGGAAGCTTCGGCGGAAGAGGATCACTTCGAGTCCACCACCGCCCGGATATCCGCCTCGATGGCCTTCACCTTGGCCGCGCTCGCCGCGCGGGCCGCATCCAGGGAGCCGTTGGGGATCTCGGTGCGGGCCAGGATGTAGTACTTGATCTTGGGCTCCGTGCCGCTGGGCCGCACGGTAACCAGGGTCCCGTCCGCGAGCCACCATTGGAGTACGTCGCTGGCCGGCAGGTCCGCGGGTTTTTCCGAATCGGGTTTTGCGGGCTCCCAGACTTTCCCGGTCTTGAGGTCCCGTATCCTTTCGATGGGGACGCCCCCGAAGGCGGAGGGCTGGTCCCTTCGGTAGGCCTCCATGATGCCCCTCATCACGGCCATTCCGGAGGCCCCCTCGAAGTACTTGTTGATGCCTTTCTCCTCGTAGTACCCGTGGATACGGTACAGGTCGTCCAGGCGGTCCAGGAGGGTCTTGCCCCGGCTTCTCCAGTACAGGGTCATCTCCGCGGTCATGGCGGCGGCCGAGATGCCGTCCTTGTCCCGAACCTCGT
>CAYTYG010000443.1:0-2358 GCA_964441515.1 uncultured Treponema sp. | reverse complement strand
TCCATTGGCAGGAGGCCATCGAACACGCTCTCTGTTTCGGCTGGGTCGACAGCGTGGCGAAAAAACGGGACGGCGAGAGCTGCTTCCTGAAATTCGGCCCCCGGGGCCCCAAGAGCACATGGGGCAGGAAGAACATCGAAAGGGCGAAACGAATGATGGACCGGGGGTTGATGACGGAAGCGGGCCGGCGGACTATCGAAATCGCCAAACAGGCGGGAAGATGGAAAGAGGAATAGGGTCCTACAAAGCGGTTTTTTTGTCGGACGCCCCCCCCGCTGCGGTGGATCATCCGCCTCCCTCGACTCCCCCGGGCCGACGGCCCCTAGCAGCCCGAAGCGCACCCGTGAGAAAATGCCCCATTCTCCGTAAGCGAGGTGGAATCATGGGCAGGCTTTCCGATTTGGCGGGGGACCGGGTGCACACGAGAACCTTGGAAATGTCCACGTTCGCCGTGGACGACACCCATTTCCTCGGCACCGGGCGCTTCCGGGACGTCCGGCTCTATCCCAGCCGTGGCTTGCTGGACAAGGACATAGATGCCGGAACGCTGCATGATATGACGATCCGCGTCCTGGTGCGGACCCCCGGTTTGGTCATCGAGGACATCGAGGTCTCCATCGACGCCGCGCCCTACGAGGACTGCAGGACCCTGGAGCGCTCCCTGGATGCCGTGGTCGGTCTGTCCGTGGCTCGGGGTTTCACCAACCGCGTGAAGGCGGCGGCCGGCGGGAAGGCCGGTTGCACGCACCTGGTGAACCTGCTCACCGCCATGGCGCCCGCCATCCTCCAGGGGCTCTGGGCCCTGCAGGCCCGCAGGAGGGAGGACGCGCCCCATGCGCGGAGGAAGTACGCCGCTTCCTCCGCCGAGTTTTTAAAGGATTCTTGCCACGCCTGGAGGGAGGACGGCCCCGCCTTCCGGCGGCTTAGGGAAATCGCCGAGGCGGCCGAATCCGGGACGGAGGGCTAAATCCCCAGGTACGCCTTCCGCACGTTCTCGTCCTTCGACACTTCCTCCGCCGTGCCGGACAGGACGATGCTCCCGGTCTGCAGGACGTAGGCCCGGTGGGCGATGGATAGGGCCATGAGGGCGTTCTGCTCCACCAGGAGTATGGTCGTGCCCCTGGAGTTGAGCTCCTTGATCACGTCGAATATCTGGTCCACCAGGACCGGGGCCAGCCCCATGGAGGGTTCGTCCATAAGCAGGATGCTCGGGTTGGACATGAGCCCCCGGGCGGTGGCCAGCATCTGCTGCTCCCCGCCGGAGAGGGTGCCGCCCTTCTGGGAGGCGCGCTCCTTCAGCCTGGGAAAGAGGGTGAAGGCTTGTTCCACGCCCCGGCGTATCTCGGCCTTGTCCTTGACCAGGTAAGCCCCCATCTCCAGGTTCTCCAGAACCGTGAGGCGCGGGAAGATGCCCCGGCCCTCGGGGACCATGCCCACCCCCTCCTTGTGCACCATGTGGGGCGCCATGTGGGTGACGTCCTTGTCGTGCAGGCGGACCCGGCCCTTTTTCGGGTGCAGGAGGCCGGAGATGGAGCGGAGGGTGGTGGTCTTGCCGGCCCCGTTGGCGCCGATCAGGGTGACGATCTCCCCTTCCTCGACCTTGAGCGAGACGCCCTTGAGCGCGTGTATGTTGCCGTAATAGCTGTGTATGTCTTCCAGTTCCAGGAGGCTCATCGGGTTCTCTCCTTATACGGCCATGGCGGACGCGGCGCCCCGCCCGAGGTAGGCTTCGATGACCCGGGGATTCGAGGCTATCTCCCTGGGGGGCCCTTCCGCGATCTTTTCGCCGTAGTCCATGACCGTGATCCGCTCGGAGATGTTCATCACCACCTTCATGTCGTGCTCGATGAGGAGGATCGTGATTCCGAGTTCGTCCCGCAGGCGGCGGAAGAGAAGCATGGCGTCCTCGCTTTCCGCGGGGTTCATCCCGGCGGTGGGCTCGTCCAGGAGGAGGAGCTTGGGCTCCGAGGCCAGGGCGCGGGCTATCTCGACCCGGCGCTGGGCGCCGTAGGGGAGGCTGGCCGCCAGCTCGTTGCCGATGCCGTGGAGGCCCACGTATTCCATGAGATCCTCGGCCCGGGCTTCCGCGCGCTGTTCCTCCTCCTTGAAGGCCTTGGAGCGCAGCACGGCCTGCACGGGATTCTGCTTGAGCCTAGTGTAGGCCCCCACGAGGATGTTCTCCACCACGGTCATCCCGCCGAACAATCGTATGTTCTGGAAGGTCCGCGCCATGTGCAGGGCCGTGATGCGGTCGGGCGGCAGGCGCTCAATGCGATGGCCGTCGAAGGTTATGGTTCCCTCCTCCGGGGGGTATAGGCCGGATATGGCGTTGAAAAAGGTCGTTTTCCCGGCGCCGTT
>CAYTYG010000442.1:0-2393 GCA_964441515.1 uncultured Treponema sp. | reverse complement strand
TCTCTACCTTCTCGATGACCTTGTCGGGGGAGGCGTTTCCGATCTCGATCTTCAGGCGCTCCGCCGTCTGCTCTCCGATTATTAGGTTGTGGGCGTTTCGGATATGCTTGATGATGGCCTCGTCGAACTCGTCTCCGCCGATCCGAATGGCGCTCGTCACAACCATGCCCTTGAGGGATATCACGGATATTTCCGAAGTGCCGCCTCCGATATCGCAGATCATGTGCCCCGCGGGCTCCTGGATAGGTATGCCGGACCCGATGGCCGCGGCCAAGGATTCGTGGATCACCTTCACTTCCCGGGCGCCGGCCTTGAAGGCCGCGTCCTCCACGGCCCGGCGCTCCACCTCGGTGATACAGCTCGGGACCCCTATGACCATGCGGGGCTTGATGAACCATCGCCTCGGGATAACCTTCTGGATAAAGTACCGTATCATCTTCTCCGTGGTGTCCGGATCCGCGATTACGCCGTCCCGTAGGGGCCGTATGGCAATAATGTCCCCGGGGGTCTTCCAGAGCATGCGCTTCGCCTCGGTGCCCACGGCCACAACGCGCTTCGTTCCACGCTCCACGGCCACGACGGAGGGTTCATTGATGACGATGCCCTTTCCCCGTACGTAAATAAGCGTATTGCAGGTACCGAGGTCTATTCCGATATCCAGGGAGAGCGAATCAAACAGTTTACGGCGCGCCATGATGCCTCCAGTCCTTAAATCCGTTCCGCGAGCTTCTGACGTGCCGCGGTATGCATGGGATCCAGGAATACCGCCTTGCGCCATTCGGCCCGCGCGCGAACGGAATCCCCTCTCTCCTGCCAAATAAGTCCCAACCGATAGTGTGCGTCCGCGGAATCGGGATTTGTCTCCAAAACGAGATTGTATTGCTTCTCCGCCTGTCGATAATCCTTGCGCCCTATGTATAACTCTCCCAGAAGAAAGCGTGACTTCTCCCGTACCACGGCATCCTCGGTCATCGAAAGGGCTTCGAGCGCCGCGATCTCCGCCTTCTCCGGCTGTTCCGCCCGAAGGTAGGCGCGGGAGGCAGCCAGAAGTAGAAGATCTGTCTTCCCCGCAGCCAGGGCCCGCTCGAAGGCTTCCACGCTTTTCTGGTGACTCCCGAGGGACGAGTAGGCCACGGCGGCGTACTCCAAGGTATCCCCGGCGGGATATCCCTCGGCAAGGGACGATTCCAGGAATCGGACGGCTTCGTCCATATAGAACGGGCCTTTGTGATAGTACGATTTCCCCAGCACGTAAAGAACCTGCGGACGGAAGGGCACGTTCGCGGAAGTCATAGCCTTCCGGAGCGCGAAAACCGCATCGTCCATGTACCGAAGACGGATCTCCCCGTCCGTTTCCCCGACTCCGCGGTAAAAGCTGGCAAATCCCTTCATCACCAGGAAAAAGGGATCCAGGGGGCGGAACTCCAGGCCCTCGGCACTGAGCGTAAGAACCTTTTCATAATCCTTTTCGGACCAGGCTTCAAGGACGCGGTCCGCGTCGGGGACGGCTCGCTTCTGTTCACGGGCCTTCCGCAGAGAACCGGGAAGGACAAAAACGCCGGCAGCCAGGATTGCCGTCGCGGAAAAAAGAGCAAGCATTCTCCAAAACCGCCCCCCTCGGCGTCCTGGGCGGCGGCCTCTTTTTTCTATGGTTCCGGGGAGTATTTCCATAACGGTTCGAGTTTTTTTACCATGTCTATACTACCCTCGTCAATCGACGGCGGATTGATAAAAAAAGCGCGGGAAAGAAAAAAAGGGCAGGTCTGTAAGCCGGGTCCTGTACGCCCTAAGGCGCAACTGCCATCTCTCTCGGTTGCCGGTTGCCCGGAACCTCCAGCGGTCTACCCGCGGATACGCCGCGATGGAATCGCGGCGCGGGCCGGCGGCCCATCCGCTGCTCGACCTTGCTCGCAGCGAGGCTTGCCATGCCGCTTCCGTTGCCGGAAGCGCGGTGGGCTCTTACCCCACCCTTTCACCCTTGCCATGCGTCTCCGGCGAGCCGGAGGCGCATTCGGCGGTCTGCTCTCTGTTGCGCTGTCTGTCGCCGTCTATGGCCCGAAGGCCGGCGGCGCCCGGCCGTTAGCCGGCGCTGTGCCGTAGCGAGCCCGGACTTTCCTCCGCTTCCGCCTCGGAGGCGGAAACGGCGGCAGTTCGACCTGCCCCCAAAATTCGTTCCTGAATCACAATCCGACGGATCACGCCCGCCCGGGAACCCCTCAACAGCCCGGCTCAGTCGTCGGAATTGTCCATGGATTCCTTGTCGGAATCCTCGGAATCATCTTCCATGCCCTCCTCGTCCGCCTCCTCCGAAAAATCGTCTAGGTCGGCCAGGCTTCCGGACTCGATGTCCGCGAGCAGTTCGTTTTTGGTTTTTTTGGTTTCCTGGTAGTGGA
>CAYTYG010000441.1:0-2406 GCA_964441515.1 uncultured Treponema sp. | reverse complement strand
TTCACACCTTATTTCCTGCTCATCCTTGGTCTTGTTTCCTGGGCTCATTATAGGGCGCCCTTGCCGAGGACTCGGAGGGCGCCTCGGGACGCTGGACGGCGCTGCCCATATCGCGGGTACGGGACATCGCGTGGGACGAAGTCCGCATCGACGGCCCCGTGGCCGAGGTGAGGGGGCGCTTCCTCCTTTCCCAAGGAGAGCCGATACCCCTCGCGCTTCGGGTGCTCTGGAGGCTGGACCCTCCGTGCATCCTGGGAGTCCAGCCCTAGCCGGACCCCGTCCGCCCCTTACTGCCGCGGCGGTAGAAAATCGACGATGTCCCCAGGTCTTCGTTGCCGCGCTGCGGGCAAAAAGCCCGCAACGCGCTATTCCCACTCTATGGTGGCGGGAGGTTTGGACGAGACGTCGTAGGTTACGCGCCCAATCTGGGGAACTCGGTTCGTGATCCGGGACGATATTTCCAGGAGATCCTTCATGGGAAAGGGATATACGTCGGCGGTCATTCCGTCCTGGGAGACGATGGCCCTCAGGGCCAGGACCCATCCGTATCGGCGTACGTCCCCCGCCACCCCCACGGACCGCACGGGAAGGAGAACGGCGAAGGCCTGCCATACCTTGTCGTACAGCCCGCGGTCCCGGAGCTCGGAAATGTAGATATGGTCCGCCTCCCGGAGGACGTCGCACTTCTCCCTGGTCACCTCTCCCAGGACGCGGACGCCCAGGCCCGGCCCCGGGAAGGGATGCCGCCCCACGACTTCCTCCGCGACCCCGAGCAGCCGTCCCAGGGAGCGGACCTCGTCCTTGTACAGCCGGTCCAACGGCTCGATCACCCTTCCCGCGGCGCGCTTCCGCTCCACCAGGGGCGAACGGACGTTATGGTGGCTCTTGATCACGTGGGCCTTCTTCCCTACCCCCTTGCCGGACTCGATGAGGTCCGTATAGAGGGTCCCCTGGATCAGGAAGGCGTCCGGGATGCCCAGACGCTCCACCTCCCTCTCCTGTACTGTGATGAACATGTCCCCGATCCGGCGGCGCTTCTCCTCCGGGTCCTCGATTCCGGCCAGGGCTCCCAAAAAGTCCGGCTCGGCGTCCACCCTATGCAGGTGGGCGGCCCCCAGGGCCCGGAGATTCCGCATCACCTGATCGCTCTCGTCCTTGCGCATGAGACCCGTGTCGATGTACATCAGGTGCACCTGCCCCGGGTCCAGGGCCTTGAGCGTAAGGGCCGCCGCCACCGTGGAATCCACTCCCCCGGAAATGAGAAGCAGGGCGTCGCCCCGCCCCACCGCGGAACGGAGGCGCTCGGACGCTTCCTCCACGTACCGCTCCATGGACCATTCCCGTGCGGCCCCGCATACCCGGGCCGCGAAGTTTTCCAGGAGCTTGAGGCCTCCCTCGCAGTGGGTGACCTCCGGGTGGAACTGTACTCCCCAGAAGGGCTTTTCCTCGTGCCGGAGTATGGCCGGAATGCCCCTCTCGGACTGCGCCAGGACCCGGAAGCCCGGGGCGGGTGTTTCCACGGAATCCCCGTGGCTCATCCAGCTCAGGAACTCGACGGGCATCCCTTCCGTCAGGGGGCTTTGCTCCTGGACGCGGACCGTCTGGCGGCCGTACTCCCGGTCCGGCAGGGTTCGCACGGAGCCCCCGAAGTCCGCGGTCATCCGTTGTATCCCGTAGCATATCCCTATAAGCGGGAGGCCGCATTCGTAGACGACCCGGTCGGGGGCGGGGGCGCCTTCCTCGTAGACGCTCCAGGGGGAACCGGAAAGCACGATCCCCTTGACGCCCTCGAGCTCCGCCGGTCCCAGACGGGCGTCCCCGGGCAGGATGGCGGCGTAGGTTCCGATCTCCCGGACGCGCCGGGCTATGAGCTGGGTGTACTGGCTTCCGAAGTCCAGGATCAGGATCGAGTCCACGGGCTCTCCCTGACCAGGGTCTGGTTGCGTTCGTAGCCCACGGACACGATGCCCACCGGGGCTTCCGCGAACTCCTCGATGAAGGAGACGTATTCCTTCGCCTCCCGGGGTATGTCGTCCCAGGTGCGGGCGCCGGACAGGGATTTTTTCCAGCCCCGGAACTTCCTCAGCACGGGCTGTGCGTCGTTGAGGTCCCGCACGGAGGACGGGAAGTCCTCCACCACCCTGCCCCGTATCCTGTAGGCCACGCAGGCCTCGAACTCGTCCAGGGTGTCGTAGACGTCCAGGTGGGTGAGGACCAGCGAGTCGATGGAGTTGGCATGCCGGGCGTACCTCAGGGCCACGAGGTCCAGGTAGCCGCACCTACGGGGCCGTCCCGTCGTCACGCCGTACTCGCGCCCCGTTTCCCGGATGAAGGTGCACAGGGCGCCCTGGGAGTCGGGATCGAACTCCGTCGGGAAGGGGCCGTTCCCCACCCGGGTGGTATAGG
>CAYTYG010000440.1:0-2422 GCA_964441515.1 uncultured Treponema sp. | reverse complement strand
GCTTTCGTTCGTACAGGTATTCGGTCAGCACGCCCAGGACAAGGCTGACGGCCGTGACGGCCACGGCTCGAAGCCCGTAGAGCCAGACGGAGAACGCCCAGACAGGCGCCAAGCTATACAGGACGCGGCGCATCATGAGCTGTTTCTGGAACACTCCGATCTCCTTTTCCCAGAGGGAGAAGCTATACAAATATAGAATAGCCCCCGCGTACGGGCAAGCCCGAATTGTCTTCTGAACCCCTGGACGATCCTCGTGCGCCGGCTTCCGTGATAGACTATAGTTTTTCCGGAACGAATAAGCGCAAGGAGGACCCCATGCCCGTAGCCCGGATGATACGAGAGAATCTCGGACGCGCCTCGTGGATACGCAGGACCTTCGAGGAAGGCCAGAAGCTCCGGGAGAAGTTCGGGGCGGACAGGGTTTTCGACTTTTCCCTGGGCAACCCGGACATCGAGCCGCCGCCGGAGTTCCGAAAGGAGCTGATCCGTATACTGAACGAGGGCGGAAGGATGATGCACGGCTACATGCCCAACGCCGGCTATCCCTTCGCGCGGGCCGCCGTGGCGCGCAAGGTCTCCCGGGAGCACGCCTGCGAGGTCCGGCCGGAGCACGTCGTCCTAACCGTGGGGGCCGCCGGTGGCTTGAACGCCCTGTTGCATACCATCCTGGACCCCGGCGACGAGGTGATCGTCCCGAAGCCGCATTTCGGGGAGTACTATTTCTACATCGCCAACCACGGCGGGATGATGGTGAACGTGGACTGCGCCGCCGGATTCGAGCTGGATCCCGCCCGGATAGCCGAGGCGCTCACCCCCCGCACCGCCGCCGTGCTCATCAACACCCCCAACAATCCCACCGGCAGGATCTACCGCAGGCCCGCCCTGGAGGCCCTGGCCCGCGTCCTCGCGGACCACGGGAAGCGTACGGGGCGCCCGCCCCTCCTCGCGGTGGACGAGCCCTACCGGGACATCGTCTACGACGGAAGGACGGCGCCCCCCATCCTGGACCTCTATCCCGAGACGGCCGTGGTCTCCTCGTGGTCCAAGACCCTTTCGATCCCGGGGGAGCGCATAGGATACGTGGCCGTCTCCCCCCGCTGCTCCGGCGTCGACGAGATGATGGACGGGATTGTGATGAGCAACCGAGTCCTGGGATTCGTCAACGCCCCGGCCCTGATGCAGAGGGCCGTCGCCGCCCTGGGGGAGAAGACCTCGGACCTCTCCAGCTACGCGCGGCGCCGGGACGCCCTGGCCGCCCTGCTTCAGGATTGCGGGATAGCCTTCGCGGAGCCCGAGGGAACCTTTTACCTCTTCTGCCGGGTGCCCGAGGGCGGGCTTCGAAGCTCCGAGGAGGACCGCGAACTCTCCTTCTGCCAGTGCCTCCGGGACGAGAACATCCTGGCCGTCCCCGGGATAGGATTCGGCTATCCCGGATGGTTCCGCCTGTCCTACTGCGTCCCGGAAAAGACCATAGAAGGATCGGCGCCCGCCTTCCGGAGGGCCGTCCTGGAATGGCGGAGGTAGACCGGGGGATCCCAGGGCGTCCGGCTAGAACCCCAGAAGCCTCGGCAGGAACAGGGATATCTCCGGCACGTAGGCCACGATGAAAAGGGCCAGCACTTCCATGATGATGTAGGGCCAGATGGCCTTGGACAGCTGCCATAGGGAGAGCTTGGAAATCGAGCAAGCCACGAAGAGGCAGGCGCCCACGGGCGGAGTCATGAGGGCTATGTTCAAGGACAGGACCATGACGATGCCGAAATGGATGGGGGACATGCCGATCGACACGGCGATGGGGTGCAGGATCGGCCCCAGGATGATGAGGGCGGCCGCGATGTCCATGAACATTCCCACGATCAGCATCAGGATCAGGATGAGGAGCAGGATGAGCTTGGGGTTCCCCGTGGTCTCCAGCAGGAAGGCCGCTATGGCCTGGGGCACCTGGTTGATGGCCAGGACCCAGGAGAGGATGCTGGCCGCCCCGATGATCAGGAAGACGACCCCCGTGATCCGCGCGGTCTTCACCAGCATGGGTATCAGGTCCCTCGGCTTCATGGTCTTTAGGACGAAGAAACCGATGATCATGGCGTAGAACACCGCGACGGCGGCCGCCTCGGTCGGGGTGAATACGCCGGACAGGATGCCCCCCAGGATGATGACCGGCATCAGGAGCGGGATGATCGCGTCCTTGAACCCGAGGATTTTCTCCTTGAGCGTGGTCTTCAAGCCCTTGGGATATCCCCGCTTCCAGGAGATGTAGGCGGTCATGGCCATTAGGAGCCCCGCGAGAAGCAATCCCGGGAGGAATCCCGCGGCGAAGAGCCCCGCGATGGAAACGTTCATCAGGGATCCGTAGATGACCATCATGTTCGAGGGCGGGATTGTGGGGCCGATGATGGAGGAAGCGGCGGTGACCGCGGCC
>CAYTYG010000439.1:1511-2436 GCA_964441515.1 uncultured Treponema sp. | reverse complement strand
ACGTTGTACAGCTCCATGTCCGGGAAGAGCTTGCCGGAGAAGATCTTGAAAAAGGACAGGCGGCCGGAGAACTGGTCGATCTGGGTGCGGATGACCAGGGCGGTGGTCGGCTTGACCGGGTTCACCCCGTACTCTGCCTCTTCGCCCTTCGGGTTCTTGACCACCTCGGGCTTGAGGGAGAGGGGGGAGGGGGCGCTCTGGGCCAGGAAATCCAGGACCGCGGTACAGCCGGAGTTGCGGACCCCGGAGCCGGCGAACACGGGAAGGATGCGGTTGGCCGCCAGGGCCTCCCCGATCCCCTTGAGCATCTCCTCCTGGGTGAGCTCGCCGGCGTCCAGGTACTTCTCCATCAGTTCATCGTCGCCCTCGGCCGCCGCCTCGGCCAGCTGGGCGCGGGCCTCTTCGAAGGCTGCCTTGAACTCCGCCGGTATTTCGCAAGCCCCCTCGGGCTGGTCCCCGGCGGACGGGGCCGCGTAGGCCTTTCCGTTGATGACGTCCACGACGCCCTTAAAGGACGCCCCGGCCCCCATCGGGATGGAGATGGGTACGGGAGTCATCTTGAACTTGTCCTTAATATCGGCGAGGGCCGCGGCGAAATCGGCACGCTCCTCGTCCATCCGGGAGACGAAGACGGCCCGGGGCTTTTCACGCTTTTCCAGCTCCCGCCAGAGCTTGATCGTCTCTATCTGCACGCCGCTCTTGCCGTCCACGAGGAGCAGGGCCAGCTCGCAGGAACGGAAGGCCAGTATCACGTCCCCTACGAAGTCCGAGGATCCGGGGGTGTCTATGAAATTGATCTTCCTGCCCTTCCACTCGAGATGGCAGAAGGCGGCATGCAGGGAGATCTTGCGGGTGATCTCCTCCTCCATGTAATCGCTGACGGTCTTGCCCGATTCTATCGTCTCCGGCTTGGCTATGGCGCCGC
>CAYTYG010000439.1:1070-1501 GCA_964441515.1 uncultured Treponema sp. | reverse complement strand
GATGTTCGAGCAGGGTTGTTTTTCCCGTCCCCCCGTGCCCCGCCAGGGCCACGTTCCGGATGAGATCGGTCGTAAAGGCCATACGCGCTCCTTGATTATTCCGGTACGGGGATCCCGTACTCTGAAGGACTCCCGCCATGATAGGGCCGGGCTTTTCACGTTGTCAAGGAAAAAAGCCGGGAAGCGGCCCGGCGCAGGGGGGTGGAAGGGCTGTTGATTGACAAAGGAATCGGCCGCGGCATAGAGTACGCGGGTAACGCGGGACGTTGCCTAGCGGCTAAGGCGCCAGCTTTGGGAGCTGGATATCGGCGGTTCAAATCCGCCCGTCCCGAAGCCGTGCGCGTCCAGGGATCATAGCTCAACCGGATAGAGCAGCCGCCTTCTAAGCGGCAGGTCGGGGGTTCGAGTCCCTCTGGTCCCACAATCTTCAT
>CAYTYG010000439.1:0-1060 GCA_964441515.1 uncultured Treponema sp. | reverse complement strand
GGACGAGGAATCGAAGGAAGGGCGGAAACCCCGGCGACCCTGCCCCGGCCGGGGCGCATCCTTCCTGCGAGCCTCCCGGGCCCCTATTTAAGAATGGGCCGCTCCGCGTAGACGCTCGCGCTCAGCGCCGCAACCGCCAGGATTCCCCCCAGCCACTCCAAACGCGCCTCGAAGAGGAAGGCCACGACGGTCAGCCCCACGCTCAGAAGGACGGCCAGGCCTATCTGCAGCGCGGCGTAAATCCCGGTCTCAATGGCTATACGTTCGGTCATGAAGACGGTCAGGAAGATGGATGCGACGCAGAGCGCGGGGAAGAAGAAAAGGGAGAAGGGTCCGGGGAAGGCCGTCGCCCTAAGGGCGAAGGCGGCGCCGAAGACGGTGTAATACCCGAAGAGGAAGGCCGTGAACCTCCGCAGGGACGGGAGGGAGCGGATCGTCTCGTCGTAGGAGTGCAGAAGGCGGAAGGCGCCGACGGCCAATCCCACGGGAAGCGCGAAGCATTCCCACCATATACGGAAGAGGGTCAGCGGGCTTCCGGGCAGCGCCGGTACCAGGGCGCGCAGCAGCTGGTGGACCAGGAGGCAGGGAAGCGCGAACCAGAAGCCCCGGCCGAAGTACCGCGGCAGCCTCTCCTCCTCGGAGCGGGGGAAAAACCAGGCCGAGACGGCGAGAAAGCCTAAAGGTATGGAAAAAAGGGGGAAAGCGAACATGACGCCGGCAAAGGTAGCACGGGAGCCCCCGTACGTTCAAGCGATCCCGCTTAGAAGAGTTCCAGAAGCTCCAGGTGGTCCTTCACCCAGCCGGAAAATTTGAGGGAAGCCTCGGAGAGAGCGCGGATTTTTTGGTGTGTATCCTCGTCCCGGGACGCGTCCCGCAGGCAGGCGTACAAGGCCGCCAGCCGGGCTTCCTCCGCCTGTACGAATTTTAACACGCCCGTCGCGGGATCATAACCTTCCTCCCGCTGGATCGCGGGGCCTAACAGGGTTTGGGCGAGCGCCAGGGAGGAGTTCCGGGAGATATCCGGGGACTCCAGGATGCCCTGGAGGATCTCCTTGTGCTT
>CAYTYG010000438.1:0-2452 GCA_964441515.1 uncultured Treponema sp. | reverse complement strand
CTTCCGCTACGAAGCCAGCTCCAAGCTCAAACTCTCCGACCCTTCCCGCAAGAATGGGGAACGCGGTTCTAGGCTTTCCGGCGCCGGGCGATCTCGTAGGCCTTCCGGTAGAAGGTCCGGTCGTACCGCACGTTCATGCCCCGCAACGAGGCTTCCTCCGTACGGATCTTCCCGACCAGGGCGGACAGACGGGCGTCGTCCCCGATCCTGTCCAGGTACTCCAGGTACTGCAAGTCCATTTCCCGGTCGTCGAGGAGGGCCCGGATCCTTTCATATTCCTCCGCGACGGACTGGCCGGAGCCCGTCTCCTCCAGTATGCGGAGCCGCAGGGCGTTCCAGGCTTTCTGCTCGAGGATGCCCTGGGAGTTCCGGGGAAGCCGGCCCAGCATTTCCGACGCCCCGGAGTAATCCCCCGAGGAGAAGAGGGCGGAAGCCGCCTTGAAAAGGATCGCGGTGTTTTTCCGGGCGGGGCCTTCCAAGCAGGCCCGGTACTCCGCCAGGGCGGCCTCGTGGTCTCCCTGCGCGGCGAGGGCGTCGGCGTATTCGACGCGGTTTTCCACCGTGGGCGAATAAGCCGCCCTGTCCCGCAGGGCCTGGAGCTTCCGCCCGGGAACCAGGACGTTCGTCACCCTTTCCCGAACGGCGCCCAAACGGTGCCGGGCCCGGAGTTCGGGAAGGATTTCGACGATCAGGTACGCAAGTCCGCCCACGTAGGGCAGGAAGAGGACGATCCAAATCCAGTAGTACGCCCGTCCCGTCTTCATGGCGTGGACGATGCAGAGAAGCTGTAGGGCGTAGGGCACCAGCAACAGGATTCGGCTCACGATTCCTCCCCGGCGATCCGCCGGTTTTTAAAGCAACTACCTTTCCAGTTTTCTGTACACGTACCTATGCGGTCTGTCCGCGGCGGCGCCGAGCTTCTCCCGGCGGTACTCCGCGTACTCGGACCAGTTGCCGTCGTACCAGACCACCTCCCCGTCCTCGAAGGCCAGGATGTGGGTGGCCACCCGGTCCAGGAACCACCGGTCGTGGCTCACCACCAGGGCGCAGCCCGCGAAGGAGTCCAGGGCCTCCTCCAGGGCCCGCAGGGTATTCACGTCCAGATCGTTCGTGGGCTCGTCCAGGAGAAGGACGTTCGCGGCGGCCTGCACCATGAGGGCCAGGTTCAGCCGGTTCCGCTCGCCCCCGGAGAGGACGCCCACCTTGCGCTGCTGGTCCGCCCCGGAAAAATTGAACCATGAGCAGAAGGCCCGGGAGTTCACCTCCCGCGTCCCGCCCAGCTTGATGATGTCCAGCCCCCCCCCGGAGAGCTGTTCCCAGACGGACTTTTCGGAGTCCAGGCTGCCGCGCATCTGGTCCGCGTAGGCCAGCTTGACGGTTTCCCCGAGGCGGAGGGCGCCCGAGCCGGGCTTTTCCTCGCCGGTGATCATCCTAAGAAGGGTTGTCTTGCCCGCGCCGTTCGGCCCCACGATCCCCACGACGGCCCCGGGGGGGATCTCGAAGGAGAGGTCCTGGAAGAGAACCTTGTCGCCGTAGGCCTTGGAAAGGCCCTTGGCCTCGATCACCACGCTCCCAAGGCGCGGGCCCGCGGGGATGAAGATCCTCGTCTCCCGGATCTTCTCCCGGCCCCCGTCGGCCAGGAGCTTCTCGTACTGGGCGATGCGCGCCTTGCTCTTGGCGTGCCTCCCCTTCGGGCTCATGCCGATCCACTCGAGCTCCCGCTCCAGGGTCTTGGCGCGGTCGCTCTCGCCCTTTTCCTCCTGGGCCATCCTCTCACGCTTCTGCTCCAGCCAGCTGGAATAATTGCCCTTCCACGGGATGCCCTCGCCCCGGTCCAGCTCCAGGATCCATCCGGCCACGTTGTCCAGGAAATACCTGTCGTGGGTGACGGCGATGACGGTGCCCGCGTACTCCCGAAGGTGCCGCTCCAGCCAGGCGACCGTCTCCGCGTCCAGGTGGTTCGTGGGCTCGTCCAGGAGGAGGATATCCGGCTTCTTGAGAAGGAGGCGGCAGAGGGCGACGCGCCTCCGTTCGCCCCCGGACAGGACGTCCACGACCTGGTCGGCCGGGGGGCAGCGGAGGGCCTCCATGGCCACGTCCAGCCGCGAGTCGAGGTTCCAGGCGTCCGTCGCGTCGAGCTTTTCCTGGAGGGCGGACTGCCGGACGGCCAGCTTGTCGAAGTCCGCGTCGGGGTCCCCGAAGGCCTCGTTCACCTCGTCGAATTCACGGAGAAGGTCCACAATTTCCTGAACGCCCTCGCTCACGATCTCCTTGACGGTCCTTCCGGCTTCGAGCTTCGGCTCCTGCTCCAGGAAGCCTATGGTGTATCCCGGGGAGACGGAGGTTTCCCCCGAGAACTCGGTGTCGACGCCGGCCAGAATTCTAAGGAGGCTCGATTTCCCCGAGCCGTTGAGGCCCAGGACGCCTATCTTCGCCCCGTAAAAGTACGAGA
>CAYTYG010000437.1:0-2476 GCA_964441515.1 uncultured Treponema sp. | reverse complement strand
ATCGGTCCGGATCGGCGCGCCTGGCCAGAAGCTTTCCGGTTTCCACTTCCCATACCGAAACAACCCCGGCTTTGTTTTGGGCGATCCGCCGGCCGTCGTGGCTCAAGGAGAAGGACGGCCAATCCAGGGATTTTATTACGTCCTTGCCCACCTCCGGCGGTCCGGCATAGAACGTGACCACCGTTATGTAGCGTATGTCGATTTTCACTATGCGATTGATCTCCACACCTCCGCGCTTGATTATTTCGGTGATTTCTTTGGAGCTCCCATAAGAATGGAAAGAATTGATGAGCGCGACGGCGGCGCCCCGCCGGCAGGCTTCCGCCTCTATCATCTTTATCTGCTCATCTTTGCACGCGGACTCGGCTTCTTCGAGCTTCCTGCCCGTCGTATCGACTTCGTGATCGCATCCCAGACAGAGCACCCCGATCCTTTTGTAACCGGCCCGGATGAGCGTCTTGTCCGTGGTCGTCCGATGATACGAGATTGAGCCGTTGGGCGACAACTCGTCCAGGATGGTCGTTTTTTTAACAGCCGGATACTTCTGTTCCCCTATGCCTTGGTAATCTCGGCTGATGCTGGCGCACGCGGTCAGGAGGGCCGCCGCGGACAGACAGAAAATAAAGCGCGTTTTCACTCGATCCTCCTTGTGTCGGTGAAAAGGTTGGCGGGCCAAGACTGCCCGTTCGATACCTGATAGGAAAAGCCATAGCCGATAGACTGTGCCGGCGGACTCCCGGTTCCCTTGTGCATCGACTTGTGCATACGTGTCGGCGTATCGACAGAGTCCAAACATGCCGAAATTCATCGTTGTGTAGATAATGGGTAGAAGAAAGGCCGGGACCCGAGTGGTAGGACATCCCGTCCAGAAGAACCTTCCGGAAGTTGAAGCCGATTCCGAGGTCCATCCCGAACTCGCCGTCCCCTGCATCTGTATTCATATTCGCGATGGTTATCCGGGGTTCGAGCATGAGGGAGGGCAGGACGTGCCGGCGGAATCCCACCTCGTATCCACGGAATTAAACGGAGACATATCGATCATATCCTCGAACCACCGAAAGAGTGCTTCCACCGGAGCCGAAAGGCCGAAGAAATCTGTAGCGGAAGCCTGTCCCCGGGCGAAGGCTCCAGGGACGCGCAGAACATCAGGCAGGAGATGAGACACTTTTTCATGGATTACTCCTGAACCTGTACTGGAGGGGTTTCGGATACGCCGTCGTGCCTACAGATTTTGCACGCCCGCAGGCTCTGGATACATAGCTATTTTTTGCCATTCACCGTAAAACCCCCCGACGGGCACCACGGGGACGGGTACCACGGGGACCCACGGGGACAGAACTCGACGCAAGGGCGGGTACCAAGGGGACAGAGCTCGACGCAAGTGAAAAGCAAAGTATCGGCGTTATACGGGCATGAGAAAACCAAGAGAGCTGAGAAATGGCGCTCTATACCACGTGACTGCTAGAACGAACCGGAAGGAGATGATTCTCGACAACCGGGGGATGAAGGAATTGCTTCTGGAAGTCCTTGCCAGGGCGAAGGGGAAGTACCGGTTCCGGATCGAGAACTTTTGCATTATGGGAAACCATATACATCTCATGATACGACCGGACTCGAAGGATTCGCTTTCAAGGATCATGCAGTGGATATTGAGCGTATTCGCGATGGCGTACAATAAAATACACGGTTTTACGGGACATGTCTGGGGTTGCCGCTTCTTTTCGAGGATCGTGGACAGCTTTCAACAGTATCTGAAGGTATTCAAGTATATCGACGACAACCCCGTTGAAGCGAATCAGGTAGAGAATGTCAGGGATTGGAAATACGGAGGTTTATGGCATGACCGCCACGGGTTGAGGACTGTTCGGGATGGGATTGGCGAGTGGATAAAGCTGGTATTTCCGGAACACGGACTGCTTCTGATTAAAAATTATGGAAAGGAGTAAAAATTATCTTGGTGTTTAAAAAAGTTGGGGTAGGTCGGAACACGACCTTCTGTCGTTTTCCGATACGCCAGTTCAAATCTGAAGTGCGAAAGGTAGATTTGATGTTTCGCAGCAGGACGGCACTGTCATACAAATGGACGTCGAAGGCGACTGGACGTATGGTTCGGGTGTTCAGACAAATTAAACCAGCCCGGATTTTTCAAAGCCCGGCCGTCAAGGCCGGGCTTGTTTATCATCCAATGGATACTGCATCAAGTATTTCGGAGATTTCTGTACTTGTGGAATCTCTTTTTTTGTATGCCGAGCGCCACAGACCGCCGGCGCCCCATGGGGGACAGAGCTCGAAGGTGACAGGACTCCGAGCGCTATGGGGACAGAGCTCGAGGCGCCCCATGGGGGACAGAGCTCGAAGGTGACAGGACTCCGAGCGCTATGGGACAGAGCTCGAGGCGCGCCATGGGGGACAGAGCTCGATGGTGACAGGACTCCGAGCGCTATGGGGACAGAGCTCGAGGCGCCCCATGGGGGAC
>CAYTYG010000436.1:0-2489 GCA_964441515.1 uncultured Treponema sp. | reverse complement strand
AGCGAGGAAACGTCATAGGGATTCTTCAAAGCGTACTCCTTCCGAAAGTTTTTCCAAGGTTCCCGGGTCCATGCGCGGGGATACGGTCCCGGGGGCGGACACCGTCAGGGCGGCCGCGGCCGCGGCCAGCGCGGCCGAACGCCGCGTATCGCAGCCCCGGAGCCAGGCCCACGCCAGGGCCGCGGCCGCCGCGTCCCCGGCCCCGGATACGTTCACCGCCGGGCCGGCCGCGGGCCGGGCTATCCCCCGGCCGTCCGGTCCGTCGAACATCAGGCCCTCCCCCCCGAGGCTCAGGAAAACCCGGCCCGCGCCGGAAGCGCGGAGGGCTTCCGCCGCCCGGGCCGCGCCCTCCCGGGTCCCGCAGGGAACGCCGGTCAGGGCCTCGGCCTCCCCGCGGTTCGGCTTCACGATGGTGAAGCTTCCCGCGCAGGACCGCGCCCGGACGGCCTTGGCCGCGGAGACGGGGTCCAGCAGCAGGGGTTTCCCGGGAAAGCGGCGGGCCGTCCATTCCAGGGACTCCCCGGGGATGTTCGTGTCGGCGACTATGAGGTCCGCGGCTTGGAGGGCCTTGGATCGGGCTTCCAGGGCTTCGGCCGTCAGGGCGTCCATTCCGTCCATGGCCGCCACGGCCCCCGCCAGGGAGCCGTCCGAATCCAGGAGGCAAAGGTACTGGGAGGCCGGGGTGCCCGGCAAGACCAGGCAGAGGTCCGTTCCGATGCCCAGGCTCCCGCAGGACCGGCGTAGCCATGCGGAAAGGGCGTCATCCCCAAGGACGGACACCAGATCCACCCGGCAGCCCAGGCGCACCAGGTTTTCGGCAATATTCCTCCCCACGCCGCCCGCGGACAGGGAAGCCCGCCCGGGATTCGAGTCGGCGGGACGGAAAGGGGCGTAGCAGGTTCCCTGCAGGTCCGCGTTCAGCCCCCCCAGGACCACGACGTAGGGAGACGGATTCATTCAAACACCTGCTCTCTTTTTTTTCGTCAAGAAAGCCGGCTCCTTTCTTGCCTTCCCTCCGGGGGCTGAAGTAGAGTATATACGCGAGGAAGCAAGTTGGACCAGATCTTCGATCGCCTGGAAACTCTCTTGAAGTCTCTCTGGAACCAGGAAAGGATTCCCCCCGGAAGCACCCGCCTGGGCGGACACCGGTCCGGGTCCTACGTGGATTCCGACCTGGACGACGCCATGGACGAGCTGGACGCCTTCCTCCGGAACGACCGGGGGGAGCAGGAACGCCTGGAGCGGGAGCGCACCCGCCGGGCCGAGGAGACCGCCCGGGGGGGCCGGAATAACGAGACCCGAGCCCGGCCGGAACCCGCCTCGAAGCTGGCGGAGGATTACAGGACGCTGGGCCTGCCCTACGGCGCGCCCATGTCCACGGTGAAGGCCGCCTACAAGCGCCTTCTGAAACAGCACCACCCGGATCGCCACGGAGAGTCCCCGGAGGCCCAGAAGAAGGCCACCGAGCACTCCGCCCGCATCAACGAGGCGTATTCCAGGATCGAGGGTTGGGCGGCGACCGGGAGATATCCGGACAGGTAGAGGAAGAGACAGAACCCGAATTATTACTTAAAGATCATCCGAGAGACGCCGAAAATCGTAGAGAGACTGTATAGGGGAGGGAGAGTACAGATGACCCAGAATCCGCTGACGGCGTATCGGGAGACTCGAATCAAGACGGCCAGTCCGGGACAGCTCATCGTCATGCTCTACGACGAAGCGGTAAAACAATGCGACATAGCTCTCGAGCTCTTTTCCAAGGACCTCAAGAAGCATCCCCAATACATTGAAGGAGCCCACAAGGCCCTTTCCAAGGTTCAGGACATCATCACGGAACTGACGGCGTCCCTGGATTTCGAGGCCGGGGGCGAGATCGCCCAGAACCTCTTCGCCCTCTACCTCTACTTCAACCGGGAGCTCCTTTCCGCGAACATAGACAAGGACGGTTCCAAGCTCCGCGCGATCCGGGACATGCTGAGCGACCTCCGGGGAGCCTGGGTCACGATCGCGGCCCAGGCGGTGGGGTCCGGCGCCGAGGCCCGGTCCGGCGTCAATATAGCCGGCTAGGGAGCGTTTTATGGCCGCCCCCCTTACGGAAGCGGCGCTGGAGGAGCGAAAGTCGCTTCTACGCCGTTTTCGGGAACTCCTGCAGAAACAGCGGGACAAGTTCCGAACCTACCTGGAAGTCCTCGACCACCAGAAGACGGACATAGAAACCGGCGACGTGGACGCCCTGGTCTCCCACGTGGAGCTCGAGGAGAGCATAGTCGGGGAGATCTACGCGTTCCAGAAGGTCATCGATCCCCTGGAGGACCTCTACCGGGCGGCCTATCCCTCCGCCTCCGAGGACGAGATTCCCGCCCTGAAGTCGACGCTGGAGGACCTCAAGGCCGAGGTGGTCCTGCGCAACACGGAGAACCGTAAGCTGCTGAAACAGCGCATGGAGATGCTCCGCCACGAGATCATGAGCGTCAACAACCCCTACGAAA
>CAYTYG010000435.1:0-2493 GCA_964441515.1 uncultured Treponema sp. | reverse complement strand
AAATGGCAAAATTATGTCAAAATGGCGCCGAAGCCGGAACCTGTCGATACTGTTGGTTAGGAGGCTTTCTTGAGCGAGATCGGCGATCGGATACGGACCGTCCTTAAGGCCGTTCCCGAGGGCCGGGTCGTGTCCTACGGCGGGGCGGCCGCCCGGGCGGGGATTCCGAACGGCGGCCGGACGACGGCCCGCCTCCTTCATTCCTGTTCGGAAAAGGACGGGCTGCCCTGGCACCGGGTGATCCGGAGCGACGGCCGGATCGCCCTTCCCCGGGGCGGCGGCTTCGAGCTCCAGAAGGCCCTCCTGGAGCGGGAAGGCGTGGAGGTCTCCTCGGACGGCCGGGTGGACATGGACCGGTACGGGTGGTAACACCCTAGGGAGCTTTCAGGCGTCCGATACGGCCAGCCATCGGGTCCCGAAGGGCCGGTAGCCCAGCCCCTCCAAGGAATTGGAGAATTCCTGGCCCAGAAAGGGGATATCCACGATGAAGTGCCGGATTCCGGCCTGGGCGGACTGCTCGCGGGCGTATTCCGCAAGCTTCCGGCCCAGGCCTATCCGCCTCCGTTCGGGCTGGACGTACAGGAACACCAGGGCGCTGAAGGTGCGGTCCGAGGAGGTTAGGGTACGGACCATCGCCGCCGCCGAGCAGAAACGGGGCTCGCACTCCGCGGCGTACACGGAGAACTCCCCCGGGCGGGCAAGGGCCTGTTCCCTCTCCATCCGAGCGTACTCGTACTCGACATAGGCCTCGGGAAACCGGGCCAGGGCGTCCCTGCGGCTCGCACGGATCAGGGCAGCCACGTCCCTGGCTCGATCCTCCCCGTACCGGAGTATCTGGAAATCCGACAGCAGAAGGTCGTCCGTGTCCTCGGGCTCCAGACCCAGGCGCTCCAGCCCTCGGACGTCCCGCAGGTCCTCGTACCACCGCACGATCCGGGCCTTCATGGCCCGGGCTTTGTACTCAAACCACTTTTTTTCCGAATCCGGGTGGGCCTCCAGGGCGTTCTTGAAGGCCCGGAAAACTCCCCGGCCCCGCGCCAGGGCGGCCAGGAGGTCCGATCGGACGACGGGATGCCCCACGCTCTGGGCGAAGAGCTCCATGAGGCGAAACCCGTCCTGGCTGGTCCATTCCGGGATCGGCTCGTAAAAAGTCGAATCCCCGGAATCTGATTCTTCCGCGTCCCCGGTATCGTCGGACTGGGACAGGACGGCCCCGGTCTCCGTATTGATGAAGGACACCGCCTCCTGGTTCTCCATGGCGAAGACGATTTCCTCCACGATCTTATCATCCAGCTCGAACATCCCGCCCCCCCCGCGCTCCCCAGAATAGACCCGTCCGGGGATAGCGGTCAACGGAAAGCCGCGGCTTGCTTCCCCGGCGGATCGACGGTAGAGTAGTCGCGGCCCCGCGGTTAAAAAACCGGCCGGGGCGCGGGAGGAAGAGTATGGAGCCCCGAGAGGCCGATATAGGATTCATAGGACTTGGGGTCATGGGCTTCAGCATGGCCGGCCACCTGAAGAGGGCCGGCGCCCGTCTCCACCTGTATACGCGGACGAAGGAAAGGGCCCGGTCCCTCCTGGAGGAGGGCGCCGCCTGGCACGACACCCCCGGGAGCGCCGCGGCGGCTTCCAAAGCCGTGATCACCATGGTGGGCTACCCCCGGGACGTGGAGGAAGTCTATTTCGGTCCGGGCGGAATCCTGGAGAACGCGCGGCCCGGAACCCTGGTTATCGACATGACGACATCCCGCCCCGACCTGGCCCGGAGGATCTGGGACGAGGCCCGGAAACGGAAGCTCCGGGTTCTGGACGCCCCGGTATCCGGCGGCGACCTGGGGGCCCGGAACGCCTCCCTCTCCATCATGGCGGGCGGAAGCGAGGAAGACTTCGCCGAGGCGAAGCCCATCCTGGAAGTCCTGGGAAAGACGATAATCCGGCAGGGAAACGCGGGCGCGGGCCAACACGCGAAGATGGCCAACCAGATAGCCATAGCCGGGACCCTGGCCGGGGCCGTGGAATCCGTGCTCTACGCCGAAAAGGCGGGGCTGGACCCCCGGACCGTGCTCCTGTCCATCTCCTCGGGGGCGGCGGGAAGCTGGCAGCTCTCCAACATGGTCCCCCGCATGCTGAACGGGGACTTCGAGCCGGGATTTTTCGTCAAACACTACCTTAAGGATCTCCGGATAGCCCTGGAGTCCGCGAAGGCCCTGGGGGCGGACCTCCCCATGCTGGAGCTGGCGGAGACCTTCTTCGCCCGGATGACCGAGCGCGGGTACGCGGACAAGGGAACCCAGGTCCTCTACCTCCTGTACCGGAACGGCCTCCAGCGGTAGCGGGGAACGATGTACGACCGCCCCCTGCTGGATCCCCTGCCCCGCATCGTCAACGGCGACCTGCACGTGTGCTTCGGGGTCACCGAGCCCGGGGCGGGTCTGGACACGACCCGGATCACAACATTCGCTCGACGTGACGGCGACGACTACGTGATCAACG
>CAYTYG010000434.1:0-2495 GCA_964441515.1 uncultured Treponema sp. | reverse complement strand
TGGGGGAGTGCGGGGCCTGCACGGTCTTCCTGGACGGACGCACCGTGAACTCCTGCTGCGTCCTGGCCGCCGAGGCGGACGGGGCTATCGTGGAGACCATAGAGGGGGAAGCGGGGCCGGACGGGCTCTCGGAGCTCCAGAAGGCCTTCGAGCGGAACCACGCGGTCCAGTGCGGCTTCTGCACCCCCGGCATGATCCTCTCCGTCCGGGAGCTCCTCAAGTCCAATCCGAAACCCTCCGTCGAGGAGATCAAGGAAGCCCTGGAGGGCAACTTCTGCCGCTGTACGGGGTACGAGCAGATCGTGGAGGCCGTCCTGGACGCCACGGGGCAGGGGGACGGCAAGGGGAGGCTCCGGCATGTATGACGACATCCCCCCGGAAAAACTGGCCTATGTCGGACGGGAGTCGGCCCGGGTCGACTCCGTCGAAAAGCTTACGGGAGAAGCCCTGTTCACGAGCGACATGATCCTGCCGGGGATGCTCTGGGCCGCCGTCAAGCGGAGCCCCCACGCCCGGGCCCGGATCAAGGGCATCGACGTGTCCAAGGCCAAGGGTATGCCCGGGGTTCGGGCGGTCCTGACCGGGGCGGAGCTGGACTACCGGGTGGGCCTCTACGTGGTGGACAAGTTCATCCTGGCTCGGGGGGAGGTCCGGCATTTCGGAGAGGCCGTGGCCGCCGTGGCCGCGGACACCTACGCCCAAGCCCGTAAGGCGGCGGACGCGGTCGAGGTGGACTACGAACCCCTTCCCCCGGTCCTCCATCACATGGACGCCCTGAAGCCGGACGCCCCCCTTGTGCACCCGGACCTGGGGAGCTACGACTACATCGCCGCGGTCTTTTCCCCCAAGCCCGGTACGAACATCGCGAACCATGCCCGGCTCCGCAAGGGGGACGTGGAGAAGGGGTTCTCCGAGAGCGAGTGGATCGTGGAACGGGAGTACTCCTGCCCCTCGGTCCAGCATGTCCCGATGGAGACCCACGTGGCCATAGCCCGGTGGGCGAGGGGGGACAAGGTCACGATATGGACCAGCGCCCAGAGCCCCTTCACGGTCCGCAACCTCTTCTGCCACTCCTTCAAGCTTTCCCACAACAACGTGCGGGTGCATGTGCCCTACGTGGGCGGCGGGTTCGGGGGGAAGGCGGGCATCGGTGTGGAGCCCTTGGCCGCCGTGCTCTCACGGGCCGCGGGGGGGCGGCCGGTCAAGTTCCAGGCCACCCGGGAGGAGGAGTTTTCCCTACTTCCCTGCCGGAGCGCGCTGACCTACCGCATCAAGACGGGCGTCGGGGCCGACGGAAAAATCAAGGCCCAGGAGATGACGATGTACTGGGATTCCGGGGCCTACGCGGACTACGCGGTGAACGTCACCCGCGCCTCCGGGTACTCGGCCTCCGGCCCCTACGAGATCCCCAACGCCTCCGTGGACGCGTACACGATCTACACGAACAAGCCCTTCGGGACCGCCTACCGGGGGTTCGGGCACGTGGAGTTCCACTGGGGCCTGGAGCGGCACATGGAGCTGGTGGCCCGGGCCGTCGGAATGGACCCCCTGGAGTTCCGGAGGCGGAACGCCCTGCGCCCGGGCTCGATCACCCTCACCGGGGAACGGATCACGGAGCACACGGGCGACGTGGGCAAGTGCCTGGAAGAGGCGGCCCGGGCCATCGGCTACGGGAGCCTCACGGCCGAGGAGAAGGCCCGCGAAAAAGCCACGGGCCGAAAGATCGGCAAAGGGGTGGCGGCCCTCCACAAGGCTCCCGCCATGCCCTCCTTCACCGCCACGGCGGTGCTCCTCAAGATGAACGAGGACGGCAGCGTGACGGTGAACCTGGCCCTCACGGACTACGGGCAGGGGACGTACACCTCCGTCCGGCAGATCGTGGCGGAGCGCCTGGGCTTTACCCCGGAGAAGGTGCGCGTCTCCTTCGAATGCGACACGGACAAGGATCCCTACGACTGGCAGACCGTGGCCTCCAAGGGCCTCGTCCTGTCCGGGAACGCCGCCATCCTGGCGGCCGAGGACCTCCTCAAAAACGCCTATGAGGTGGCGGCCCAGGCTTTGCGGGCCGATCCCCGGGACCTGGACCACGACTCGGAGAGGATTTTCGTCCGGCACAATCCGGAGAAGTCCGTAACCTTCTCCCAGATCGCCGTGGGCTACGCCTTTCCGAACGGGAACGGGATAGGCGGCCCCATCCTGGGGGTAGGGCGCTACATTGCCCAGGGCCTTTCCAACCTGGACAAGGAGACGGGGCAGGGCAGCCCCGCCCTGGACTGGACCTACGGGGCCCACGGCATCGTCGCGGAGGTGGATCCCGAGACCGGGGAGTACGAGGTGTTGAAGGCGGCCTCGGTCTTCGACGTGGGGCGGGCGGTCAATCCGGACCTCGTCCGGGGGCAGTCCATCGGCGGGATGGTCCAGGGGCTGGGGACGGCGGTCTGCGAGGGCTACATCTACGACGGGAAGGGAGTGCTTCTGAATCCCTCCTTCACGGA
>CAYTYG010000433.1:0-2511 GCA_964441515.1 uncultured Treponema sp. | reverse complement strand
CAAACCGTTCTCCGGTTGAATACGTCCTGGATTCCCCCGAGTTGGAAAAGCGTTTCTACGAGGGGGATACCATCCTGGTTCCGTTGGGGGACGAGAAATACCGCCTCCTTGTCGCGAAGATAACCGACCGCGTCGCATTGGAGTCCCCGATAGGCCGGGCTCTCTTCATGCTGGGGGAAAAGGGCACCATAGACCTGGACAAGGACGCGAGTCCGGAGCTCCGGGTCTTCGTCAACGACTTCCAGAAGGGGGACGCCGCCAAGGGCGTCCTGATGACCTTCACCGCGGAAGGGATCCTGGCGGCCGCCTTTGCTCCTCCGACCGCGGAAACGGCGGTCTCCGAGCCCCTGGCTTCCGCGGCCGATGTATCCGCGGCGCAGGCCGCGCTCCCGGATTCCGCCTCGGTCCCGCCCTCGGCGGAGGGCATGAACTTCTCGGTCATCTTCGACAAGGTCGCGTCGCCCTTCCCGATCGTGGTAACCACGATCTTCCGCAACTACTGCATGTTCCGGTACGAAGCGGACCGCCGGGACCGCGAGGAGCGCTACTACCACAAGGGCGACCAGATCACCGTCAACGTGACGAACTCGGTGAAAATATGGACGTCCAACGCCGCCGCCTCCAAGACCACGGTGCAGGCCACGGGAGGCCGTTCCGCGGACCTGGACCTGGGCGGACAGGGGGAGGTCGCCGTCAAGCATATACGGTGGACCCAGGTCGAGGGCGGAACCTGGAACCTGATCCTCGTGGACGTTCCGTAAGGAAGCCGTGCCAAGCAGCCCCCGTTCCCGAAAGCCCCGGACCTTCTGGATAGACCTCCACGGATGCGCCAAGAACCAGGTCGACGCGGAGGAAATCCGCGCCCGCCTGGAGGCCGCGGGCTGGGAAGCCCGGGAAACGCCGGAGGGCGCGTCCGTCCTGGTGGTCAACTCCTGCGGTTTCATCGAGTCCGCCAAGAAGGAGAGCCTGGAGGCGGTCCTGGCCCTCAAAGCCGGATACCCGGAAGCCCGGGTCCTCCTCGCGGGCTGCCTGTCCCAGCGCTACCCGGGCGCCCTGGCCTCGGACCTGCCGGAGGCGGACGGCATCTTCGGAAACGGGGACCTTTCCCGGGCGGCGGAGGCGGCCGAGGCCCTGCTGGCGGGCGAACGCCCGGTCCTAGTCCCCGTTGCCGCGCCCTTCTCCCGCTTTCCTCGGGGGAAGCTCTATTCCTTCCCCCGCAGCGCCTACCTCAAGATCTCCGAGGGCTGCTCCAACCTCTGCTCCTTCTGCGCCATACCCCTGATCCGGGGCCCGGCCCGAAGCCGCGCCCCGGAGGACGTGGCCGCCGAGGCCCGGGACCTGGTCGGGCGCGGGATCTACGAGATCAACCTGATAGGCCAGGATCTGGGCGCCTACGGACTGGACACCCTGGGCCGGCAGGCCCTTCCGGAGCTCCTTACGGAGCTCCTCCGCATCGAGGGCGATTTCCGGGTCCGGATGCTCTACATCCACCCGGACCGTTTCCCGGCGGGCGTCCTGGACGTCTGCGCCGCCGACGCCCGGATACTCCCCTACTTCGACGTGCCCTTTCAGCACGCCTCCGGCCCCCTCCTCCGGTCCATGAACCGGAAGGGGGACGCGGAAACCTACCTCCGGCTGATCGACACGATACGGACGCGGCTTCCGGACGCCGTCCTCCGCTCCACCTTCCTCGTGGGCTTCCCCGGGGAGACCGGGGAGGACTTCGCGGCCCTGCGGGCATTCCAAGACCGGGCGCGCCTGGACTGGCTGGGCGCCTTCGAATACTCCCGGGAGGAGGGCACCCCCGCCGCGTCCTTCAAGGGAAAGGTTCCGAGAAAGACCGCGGCCGCGCGCCGCCGGGAGGTGGAGGAGGCCCAGCGGGGAATCACGGAAAAGGCCCTGGGCCGCTTTCTCGGGAAGACCCTGGATGTCCTTGTGGAGGAGCCGGTGGAGGGGGAGGAGCTCTCCCTGGGCCGGAGCTACGCCCAGGCCCCGGACGTGGACGGGCTGGTGGTCCTGACCGCCCGGCGCGAGAGCGGCCGGGTCGTCCGGGCCCGGGTCCTCGCGGTGAACGGCGTGGACCTGGAGGCGGCCGTCCTCGACTGAGGGACGGTGCGCCAAGCCTTCCGGCGGGTCCGCCCACTTTACACGTCCCCCCCGGCCATACCATCATCGAGCCATGCCCGACCTGCCCGACTACCTGCGCGAACTCAACCCGGAACAGCTTGCGGCGGTGCGCCACGAGGGCCGGAGCCTCCTCATCCTGGCCGGCGCCGGCTCCGGGAAAACCCGGGTCATCACCACGAAGATAGCCTGGCTCGTGCGGGAGCGGGGCGTGGCCCCGGAGTCCATCCTCGCGGTCACCTTCACGAACAAGGCGGCCCGGGAGATGCAGGAGCGCGCGGCGGCCATAGACCCTGCCTGCTCCCGGGCCTTCCTCCGGACCTTCCACTCCTTCGGCGCCTGGTTCCTGAGGCGGAACGCCGCGGCCGCGGGCATGGACCCCAATTT
>CAYTYG010000432.1:1014-2534 GCA_964441515.1 uncultured Treponema sp. | reverse complement strand
ACCTGGCCGAGTACACCCGTACGCTCCTGGAACGGATCCCGACGGTGGTGAGGTAGCGGGGTGTTCAACGAGATCCTGAACGGAGCGGACCTGTACTTCCTCATCGCCGTGCGTATCTTGGCACTTATCGAGGTGGCCCCGCTCCTTTCCAGCGACGCCGTTCCCCAGACCGCCAAGATCGCCCTGGCCGGGCTGACGGCCGCGGCCGTCTACCCCGGCGTGCGGGAGGCGGGGTACCCGATTCCGGACACCCTGGGCCCCTACCTGGCCTTGCTGGCGGGGGAGGCGCTCCTGGGAATTATCATGGGTTTCTTCCTGGTCGCGGTTCAGGCGGCGTTCGCCACCGCGGGACAGTTCTTCTCCCTGCAGATGGGCTTCGGGGCCTCCGAGGTCTACGACCCCCTTGCGGAGATCGAGATTCCCCTCATGGGCCAGTACCTCAACCTGGTCTCCATGATCGTATTCCTGCAGGTGGGCGGCTTCCGCAACCTGTTCCTGATAGGCGTCCGGGGATCCTTCGACGCGATGCGGGCCGTGGACCTCGTACTGCGGCGGGAAGGATTCTTCGAGTACCTCTTCGGGGCCACGGGCCTCCTTTTCAAGAACGCGATGACCCTGGCGTTTCCCATCCTCGGGACCCTCATGGTCATATCCGTGACCATGGGGCTCTTCTCCAAGGCCGCGCCGCAGATGAACCTCCTGACGGAAGGATTCCCCCTCAACATAGGGGTCGCGTTCCTGCTACTTTTCGGATCCCTTCCGTACCTCATGGAAGCCTTCGGACGGCTCATCGACGCGGGTTTTCTGGATTTGGCCCGGATGATCGGAGGCTCGGGATGAGCGGGGGCCGGTCGCGCTCGACCCCCTTCCCGAAAGCCCTTCTCGAGGGACGGAGTCGGCTGCCGTCGGAAATCCACCTTCAGTGGTTCGCTTCCCCCGAGGAGGAGGGCCGCACGGAGGAGCCGTCGGAGTACAAGCTCCGCAAGGCGCGGGAGGAAGGGCGCGTAGCAAAGAGCCAGGACCTGGTGTCGGCCGTCTCCCTCCTTCTCACGGCCGTCACCCTGGCCGTCCTGGCGCCCTGGATGCTCGCGACGATCCGGCAGATGATCGTCCAGTTCCTGAAGCTTTCGACGGAGTCCGACATCGTTGCGGACGGGGCCCTGGCCGCGGGGCTCTTCTTCCGCTACTTTCTGCGACTGATGCTCCCCCTGGCCTCCGTCTGCGTAATCGCGGCCCTCTTCGGGAACATCCTGCAGGTGGGTTTCCTTTTTTCCGTGAAGCCTATAACGCCGGATTTCAAGAAGATACTGCCCCGGTTGGGGCAGTATTTCCAGCGCACCCTATTCTCCATGGAGGGGCTCTACAACCTCGGAAAGTCCCTTCTGAAGATCGTGATCATCGGGATCGTCGCGTGGATCGTGGTGAATGGGGAGCTCGAGAAGATGCGCAACCTCTTCCCGACACCCTTCTGGACCTCCCTCAAGCTCGTGTCCGGGATGATCATCAAGCTGATCCTTTCC
>CAYTYG010000432.1:0-1004 GCA_964441515.1 uncultured Treponema sp. | reverse complement strand
CGCCGCCGTCGCCGCCACCCTCCTGGTCATGGCCATACCGGACTACATGTTCCAGAAGCGCCAGTTCCTGGAGCGCATGAAGATGACGAAGCAGGAAGTCAAGGAAGAGCGGAAGATGCACGAAGGGGACCCCCAGGTGAAAGGCCGCCTTCGGGAGCGCATGCGGGACCTGTTGACCCGGAACATGGCGGTAAACGTCCCCAAGGCGGACGTCGTGATCACCAACCCCACCCACTTCGCGGTAGCCCTGGAGTGGGAGCGCGAGTCCATGGCCGCCCCCATGGTGACGGCCAAGGGTATGGACGAAACCGCCCTCCGGATACGCCGCATCGCGGAGGGATCCCGGGTGCCGGTGGTGGAGAACCGTCCCCTGGCCCGGGCCCTGTACGCGGAGACGGAGATAGGGCAGACGATCCCGGAAAAGTATTACCAGGCAATAGCCGCCGTCCTGGCGCATGTCTACGCCCTGTCCGACAAGGGCGGGAAGTACGCCCGCGCCGCCGGAGCGGAGGATATGGGATGAACGGGAACCGAAGGGCTCCGTTTTCGGAGGGTGCCTAGATGTCCGATACGCAAAGGGTCCTGAGGGAGACCTTCCTGACGAACCGCTCGGATTTCGCCGTGGCCCTCGGCGCCGTGGCGGTCGTGCTCATGATCATCATACCCATCCCCACGGTGCTCCTGGACGCGCTGATGGCCGTCAACCTCACGTTGAGCCTTCTGATCCTTCTCATCGTGCTTTACACGAAGAGGGCCACGGAGTTCTCCATTTTCCCGACCATGCTCCTGGTGACTACGATCTTCGGGCTGGCCCTTAACATATCCTCCACCCGCCTCATCCTGACCCTCGGGAGCCGTTTCAACGGAAAGCTTATCCGGGCCTTCAGCACCTTCGTCGTGGGCGCCGGCGGCTCCGAGGGCCTCGTGGTGGGATTCATCATCTTCATCGTGATCATCGCCGTGCAGGCTATCGTCATCACGAAGGGCGCCACGCGCATCGCGGA
>CAYTYG010000431.1:1253-2537 GCA_964441515.1 uncultured Treponema sp. | reverse complement strand
ACCCCCACAAGCAGATCCAGAGTCTGCCGTGCTACCATTACACAACCGGGGATCGCGGCCGGGGCCGACGGGAGAAAAATACCCAAAATCGTCCGGCTATGTCAATGGGTGGAGTCCTCGCCGGTGCGCTTGACGTCCATAACCACAAGCTGGGGCTGTTCCATGCCGTTCCAGTAATTGCGCCCCACCTGGAAGACCACGTCGATGCGGTCTGTCCGGGAAAAGTCCCGCTCGACCCGGTCTGCGGCGGACCAGAAGAGGGCGGGCCAGCGGTGCTTCCCGTAGTCCAGGAGCATCTTGACGTGGTTCTGCTCCTTCTTGCCCACCAGCTCCATGGACGCGATGGGTACGTCCCGGGTAAGGAAGACGAGAGGGCCGTTTTCCTCCCCGTAGGGTTCGAAGCGGTCCACCAGGTCGGCGATCTCCGGTTTCATATATTCGTGGGGAAGCTCGGCGTCGATGGACAGGGACTCGTCCTCTGCCTCCAGCTCGACGGTCTGGCAGAAATCCTTGACCCTTCGGGTCAGCTCCTCCCAGTTTTCCGCCGGCAGGGAGAAGCCCGCCGCCTGGTCGTGGCCCCCGTAATCGATGAAGAGATCCGAACAGACCTCCAGAAGCGACTTGGTGGGGAAGCCCCGGAGGGACCTCAGGGATCCCACGATCGTCCCGCCCCCCAGGAAGGCCGCAACGACGGCGGGGACCCGGAGGGTGTTGGAGAGGCGCGAGGCTATGATCCCGGTGATGCCGCGGTTTACGTCCTGGCGCCCCACCAGGACGAGCTTCCCGTCATGGGCCTCCAGGCTTGCGCGGGCGTCCGGAAGCACCGCCTCCCAGCCCTCGGCTCCCAGGCGCCGACGGTCCTGGTTCATGCCGATCACTTCTTCCGCGAACCGGGTCCGTTCCGCGGGGGTTTCCCCCAGGAAGAGCTTCATGGCGGTATCCGGGGAGCCCATCCGGCCCGTTGCGTTGATGGAGGGGGTCAGCTGCCACGCCAGATCCCGGGCTGAGAGGCGGCGGCCGGTCAGATTGAGCTTGGAAAGGAGCTCCGCCAGACCCGCCCGGGGCTTCGTGTTGAGGGAGGCTATGCCCTTTTTCACGAGGATGCGGTTTTCATTTCGCAGGGGCATGAGATCCGCCAGGGTCCCCAGGGCCACGAGCTGCAGGGCCTCCAGGTCGCTCTCGTTGAAGTAGGAGGTCTTCTTGAGGGCGAAGGAAACGAAGAGGCTTTCGAAGACGTCGATCTCCCCGGCGGCGCGGTCGGAATAGCGGGCGATCCGGGACTGT
>CAYTYG010000431.1:0-1243 GCA_964441515.1 uncultured Treponema sp. | reverse complement strand
CTATGTCCCCGGAGATGTCGTAGACCTGGACCTCCGCCGCGCGGCCGAAAGCCTTGGCAAGGAGCTTTTTCTGGAGGTCCCCGTCCCAGACGAATATCTGGCGGTCCTTGAGGAAGGGCACCAGGCGGGTCTTGTCCAGCTCCACCATGCCCGGGACGATGGTCTCGGATATCCTGCCGGTTTCCACGAGGTTGGTGAGGTTAACGGCCTCCAGGGTGTACGCGTCGTTGGCCGGCCTCACGTTGAGCAGAGCCACCTGTTGTTTATATAAACCGCTCTCCGCGAACGCCAAGGCGCGGACGAATTTGTAGGCCACACCGCAGCCGGCCAGGTCCCGGAAGGGGTAGCCGCAGCCATCGACTTTGGGGTTCACCACGGCCACGGCGCCCGGAAGCTCGTCGCGGCGGTGGAGGTGGTGGTCCAGCACGATGGTGTCGACTCCCAGCTCCCGGGCCCGGGTTATCTCATCGTGGTTGGATATCCCGCAGTCCACCGTGATGATGAGGGTGCCGTAGTCCGCGGCGAACTCCTCCACGGCCTTCCTGGAAAGCCCGTAGGGATCGTCCTCGGAGGGAAGGCGGTAGCGGACATCCATCCCGCGGCCCTTCAAGGCCTCGTGGACCAGGACGGTGCTGGATATACCGTCCGCGTCGCGGTCACCGAAAATGAGTATCTTTTCCCCCTCGTCCCTGGCCAGGAGCACCCGGTCCACGGCGTCCTCCATCTGATCGAAGAGGAATGGATTGTGCAGGTACCTCGGATCATCCTCCACGAAGTAGAGGAGCTCCCCGGGCTCCGCGAGCCCCCGGCGGGCCAGGATGGACGCGGCCAGGAGGTCCAGGTCGCGGCCAGCTCCTTGACCGAGGAGGGGCTCACGTCTTTTTTATTCCAGTTCATAGGGCGGTCAGTTCCTCGAGGATCAATTTTTTGGGTGCCGGCTCTTCGACGCCCGTCTCCACGGCCTCTTCCAGGAAGGGCCGCGCGGCTTTCAGGGACTCGGGATCCTTGCCGTAGGCGGTCAGGATGGTGTCCCCTCTATCCACGGGTTCTCCCGATTTTCGGCTGAAAACAACGCCCACGTCGGGGTATACCGGGTCCGCCGTCGTGTTGCGGCCCACTCCCAGGTATACCCCCGCGATGCCCACCTTGTAGGCGTCGATGCTCCGGACGTATCCCTTCGCCTCGGCCTTGAGCTCGAAGGAGTGCGGCGAACGGAAGGATCCGTAGAGCCGGTCCATCTCCT
>CAYTYG010000430.1:0-2553 GCA_964441515.1 uncultured Treponema sp. | reverse complement strand
CGAAGTAGGCGGCCGCCTGCGGAAGATTCTCGGCAGCACCCGGAGCTTCTCGAACCGGTTCTCCCGGCCCTCCCGAATCCTCGCGATGTTCTTCCTGTGGGTCCAGAGGATGAAGGGACCGATCAGGAAGGCGAAGGCCAGGAGCACGTCCGAAACCGGGACGCCGTCCAGCCGGAAGGCCAGGGCGGAGAACGGGAAGACCACGGCCGCGGCGATGGATCCCACGGCCACGATGCCCGTGGAGAGGACGCCCAGTGCGAAGGCGGCCAGGGCGGCCAAAAAGGGCAGGGGGGCCGCGGCGGCCAGGGCCCCGGCCGCGGTAGCCACGCCCTTTCCCCCCCGGAAAGACGCGAAGACCGTCCATACGTGGCCCACCGTGGCGGCCGCCCCCGCGGCCAGCCGGGCGGCGTCCCTGGAAATGAGCCCTTCCCCGGCGATCCGGGAGACTAAAAGGGCCGCCGCCGCCCCCTTGGCCACGTCGACGAGGATTACCGCGATCCCGGCCTTCCAGCCGAAGACCCGGAAGGCGTTGGTTCCGCCGGCGTTGCCGGAGCCCTCCTTCCGTATGTCCTTACGGAAAAAGACTTTCCCCACCACGATGGCGGTAGGGAAGGAGCCCAGGAGGTAGGAGAGCGCCAGGCAGGCCGCCAGGGGAATCACGGGGCGCCGGACTCCGGAAGCAGGGCCGCCAGGGCCAGGGCCCCGGGCCCGGCGTGGAGTGCGAGGGCCGGGGATACCTCTACAATTTCCGGCTCCCGGACCCGGGTGAAGCGGGAGGCTATCCGGCCGGCCAGGGCTTCCGCCTCTCCCTGCGCACGGGCGTGGCCTATCAGGACTTCCAGGGGGCCCTCGTCCGGTCCTCCGGGGCGCTTGGCCGCCGCCTTTAGGAGCCGGCGGAAGAGGGCGGCCGCGCCGTTGCGGGCTCCGAAGTAGAGGCCGAGGGATGCTGCGCGTCCCTGGCCGTCCACGGTGATAATGGGGCGCAGGCCGAAGATCCGGGCGGCCAGCCCCTTGACGCCGCCCACGCGTCCGCTGCGTATCAGTCCCGAGAGGTCCGGAACGGCGACCAGGAAGCAGAGCCGGGGCCGCAGGGACTCCACCAGGCGGACTATCTCCTCGGCGGATGCCCCGGCTTCCGCCGCCTGGGCCGCCTTGCGGGCCAGGAGCGCGTACCCGACGGATATGTGGAGGGAGTCCAGAACCCTCACCCGTTCCGGGGCTTTCAGGGAGGCGACGGCCCTGCGGCCCGCCTCCAGGGTTCCCGAGAGATTCCCGGAGACGCCCAGGTAGACGGCCTCGCCGGAAGAACCCAGGAGGACCTCCAGCTTCCGCCGGAATGCGGTGTCCGAGGGCTGGCTCGTGGATAGCGCGGCTCCCGGAATCCGCATCCGTTCCTGGAAATCGTCCGGGGAAAGTCCGTCCCGGTCCAGGTAATCCTTTCCGTCCACGGTGACCGTCAGGGGCACCCGCTCGATCCGCAGGGCCCGGCGCTCGGGTTCCGGGAGGTCGCAGGTGGAATCCACCAGGACGGCGCAGGCCGGGGGATCGACGGAGAGGGCGCGCTGCATCTCCATATCGTCCACCTTCTGCATGCAGACGCGGGCATGCCCTTCCAGTACCCGGAAGGCCTGGGCGGGAACGTCCGTATGGATATGGATTCGAACCCTGCGGCGCGAACCGGCCGCCACGATAGAGTCCCCCAGGGGCTCCAGGGCGCGGCGTAGGGAATCCCGGTCCAGGTCCTCTCCCTCCAGCATGCATTCCGTGCAGTATCGGAACGCGGAGGGCTCCCCGGTGTCCCGGGGCGGGCCGCCGTCCTCCGGCGCCGCTTCCGCGGCTTCCGCTCCGGTAGGCTGGGAAAGGTAGTCCCGGAGCCGCCCGTGGGAGATGTACTGAAGGACGCCCTCCAGGAGGTGCACCCAGCCAAGGGCCCCGGCGTCCACCACCCCCGCTTTGCGGAGTTCCGGGAGCATCTGGCGGGTCCGCTCCACGGAGGCCCGGGCTTCCTTGAGCGTGGCCCTGAGCAGGACGATGAAGTCGTCCGTCTTCCGGGACACCCGGTGCAGCGCGGACCCCCAGTCCTTGAGAATCGTCAGGAGGGTTCCCTCCCGGGGCCGGGAAAGGGCCTGGTAGGTTCGTTGGACGGCCCGGTTGACGGCTTCCGCGAAGGCGCGGGTGGTCAATCTCGCCTCCCGCTCGAGCTCCTCCGCCATGCCCTGGAAAAACTGGGCCAGGATGGCGCCGGAATTACCCCGTGCCCCGGTCAGCGCGGAGTCCGCCGCGGTGCGGGCCGCGGCACCCAGGGAAAGGGCGGGCGAGGAGGAGAGGGCGAAGGCCATGGCCCGCACGGTGCCCGCCATGTTCGTCCCCGTGTCGCCGTCGGGGACGGGAAAGACGTTGATTCGGTTCAGGAAGGAGGCTCGCTCTCCCAGGCGCCGGGCCCCCGCGAGGAGAGCCAGCTTGAACCTCGATCCGTTCAGGTATCGGATTTGCATGACACGGATAGGGTACCATGTAAAACTCCGGGAATCAAGTCATGCCGCGAAGGCATTT
>CAYTYG010000429.1:689-2564 GCA_964441515.1 uncultured Treponema sp. | reverse complement strand
GCCACGAAGATGATCCACGGCGTGTTGTACAGGTTGACCCCGAATCTCCCGCTCCAGACGAGTATGACGCCCAGGGCGATCACCGTGCCCGGCAGGGAGAAGGGGAGCACCCCCAGGAACTGCAGGAGGAACTTGCCGCGCACCTTCATCTTCACGATGACGTAGGAGATCATGGTCCCCGCCAGCATGGTCACCCCCGCGGCCCCCAGGGAGAGGTATAGGGAGTTCCACACGGCGTCCCGGGTCATCTTCCACTGGAATATCTTGAGGTAGTTGTTCCAGGTCATGTTCTTGAGGATGATGGGCAGGCCGTAGGTCTTGAGCCCCCCGACCAGGAAAATCGTGACCGTCGGGAGGATCACGGTGAAGGCGATGTACAGGACGCTGATGACCAGGAGGGGGACCTTTAGGCCCCGAAGCTTCAGGACCATGGGCCGCATGCTCTTGCCGGCTATGATCTGGAAGCGGCCTTTTTTCAGGATGAGGTCCTGCAGCTTGAGTATGACCGCGGCGGAAATGACCAGGATCGTGGACAGGATCGTGCCCACCCGGATGGCGCTGAAGGAGCCCCCGGAGGCGTAGATCCTCTCGTAAATCTTGGTGGGGATGTTGTAGATTCCCTTCTCCGTGCCCAGGATGGCGGGGACGCCGAAGTGCGCCAGGGAGTACAGGGCCACCAGGAGGGCCCCGGAGAGTATGGAGGGCATGACCAGGGGAAGGGTGATGCGCCGGGTTATCGTGAGAAGGTTGGCCCCCGATATCCGGGCCGACTCCTCCAGGGTCGGGTCCATGCGCTCCAGCGCGCTGGTCACCTGGAGGAATACGAAGGGGAAGAGGTACATGCTCTCGATCGCGATGATGCCGCCTATGCTCAGGATGTCTATGGGAGCCTTTTCCAGCCCGAGTACGGCCATGAGGAGGCGGTTGACGTACCCCGCCCGGGGGGAGAGCAGAACCTTCCAGGCCAGGGCGCCGATGAAGGAGGGCAGCATGAAGGGCACCAGGAAGAGGGCCTTCATGGTCTTCTTGAAGGGCAGGTCCGTCCGCGCCACGAGCCATGCGAAAAAGGTTCCGATCACCGTGGACATCAGTGTCGTGCCCGCCGCGATGCGCACGGAGTTCCAGAGCGCCTGGTAGGTGTCCGGGTCGGAGAGTATCTTCACCACCCCGGCCAGGTTGAACTTTCCGTCCTCGAAAAAGGCCGTCACGAAGATCATGAGGACGGGCACCGCCACTACCACCACCAGCACCAGGATGGAGAAGAGGAGAACCAGGTTCGCGGTGTTCACCTTTCCGGTTCCGCCGTTCATGACGCGCTCCCTTCCCCGGAGTCCGCCGGGAACCACTTGATCTCCGCGAAGCCGACCCCGCAGGCCGATCCTTCCGGGAGGATTAGATCGGAAGCCACGGCCTCCTCGGTCTGTATCTGGGCCCGTATCTGCACGCCCCGGACGTCCACCAGGTAGTCCACGATGGGCCCTAGGAGGCTGGTCCTCAGTACGGTTCCGGGCAGCCTGCCGGGGCCGGAGGCGTCCCGGGACAGGAGGACGTCCATGGGCCGGCACGCCGCACGGGCCGCCCCGTCTGGGAAGCCCTCCGGCGGCTCGGCCGGGAGCGTCCGCGGTTTTTCGTTTCCCGAGGCGGAACCGAACAGCGCCGCCTTCCCGGACACCGTCACGGGCAGGATGTCGGCGATGCCCAGGAAGGTGAAGACGAACTCGTCGGCCGGGTTCTGGTAGACCTCCTGGGGGCTTCCTATCTGGCGTATCCGTCCCCGGGCGTCCATGACGGCCAGGCGGTCCGAGATCGCGAGGGCCACCTCCTGGTCGTGGGTGACGTACAGGATGGTGGAGCCCGTCTCCTTCTGCAGGTCCT
>CAYTYG010000429.1:0-679 GCA_964441515.1 uncultured Treponema sp. | reverse complement strand
CGTGAGGGGCTCGTCCAGGAGCATCACATCCGGCTTGGAAACCAGCGCCCGGGCCAGGGCCACCCTCTGCTGCTGCCCGCCGGAGAGCTGGTAGGGCATGCGGTCCGCCAGGCCCACCAGGTTGACCTGCCCGATCGCGGATTGGACTCGGGGTCCGCGTTCCTCCGGGGGCACCTTCGCTATATCGAGGGGGTAGCGGATATTGTCGTATACGCTCTTGTGGGGCCATACGGCGTAGTCCTGGAACACGACGCCGATGCGCCGGTCCTCGGGGGGGACGGACTTCCGGGAGTCCGCCACTACCCGGTCCCCGATGGTGATCGTGCCCGAGTCCGGGGTTTCGAACCCCGCGATCAGGCGAAGGATTACCGTCTTTCCGCAACCCGAGGGGCCCAGGATCGTGAAGCACTCTCCCGATTCCAGGCTCAGGTCGAAGTCCTTGAGGATGGTCCTGCCCCCGAAGGACTTGGAGACGGCCGCTAGACGTATATCAGCCACGGCGTTAACTCCTGAACTGGGATTATTGAATCTCCGGCCGGGGCGCGGGGGCCCCGGCCCGAAAAGGTCATTTTTTCTGCATGATTCCCGAGAAGCGTTCGATCGTAGCCTGCTTTTCCGCCATCAGTTTCAGGTAGTCGATCTTCATCGCCCGCTTCACGGCCTCTTCCGGGGGAACCAG
>CAYTYG010000428.1:0-2573 GCA_964441515.1 uncultured Treponema sp. | reverse complement strand
TTCCTTCTCCGTGGACGAGGGCGAGGTGGTGGCCTTCCTGGGGCCCAACGGGGCGGGCAAGTCCACGACCATCAAGATGCTGACCGGCATCCTCTCCCCCACCTCCGGGTCCGCCCGGGTCCTGGGCCTGGAGCCCTGCCGGGAACGCGCCCGGCTGGCCATGGGCATAGGGGCCGTCTTCGGACAGAAAAGCCAGCTCTGGTTCCACCTGCCCCCCTCGGATTCCTTCCGGCTCCTGGGCGCCATCTACGAGATACCCGGCCCCGAGCTGGCGCGCCGGAGGGCGGACCTCGTGGAGCGCTTCGGTATCGGACCGTACATGGACGTCCCGGTCCGCAAGCTCTCCCTGGGGGAGCGGATCCGCTGCGAGATCGCGGCCAGCTTCCTGCACGCCCCTCGGGTGCTTTTCCTGGACGAGCCCACGATAGGCCTGGATGTCGTGGTGAAGCGGGAGATCCGCGCCCTCCTGGCGGAGTTGCGCGCCCGGGAGGGGGTGACCATCTTCCTCACGAGCCACGACATCGGGGACATCGAGAAGATCTGCAAGCGGGCCATCATCATCCACCACGGGGCCGTGGTCGTGGACGAATCCATGAAGGCCCTGAAGCACGGAGCCTTGTCCAGAAAGTATATAGGGGTTAAGTACGCGGCGCCCGCGGACCTGGAGCTGCCGGGTCTTTCCCCCGTGAAGCGCACCGAGGACGCGGGGAGCTTCGTGGTGGACACCCGTCGGCACAACCTCCAGGAGGTCATCCGGGCCCTTGTGGGAAGGGGCGAGGTCCTGGACCTCACCGTGGAGGACGAGCCCCTGGAGGACATCATCGCGGAGGTCTTCCGGGGCCGGACCGAAGAGGACGCGCGGAAAGCCGCTCAGTCGGAAGGGCGGGAGGCCGGATCGTGAGCGAGGCGGAAAGAGGAAAGGAAAGCGACTGGATCCCGGGACGGTCGCCCGCCGCCCTGCTGCGCAAGTACGGCACCGCCGGAATCGTAAGCCTTCGCAGCCGTCTGGCCTACCCGGGAGCCCTGGCCGGAAGCCTCCTCACCTACGGCATCTTCGTGTTCGTGTTTTCCCGGGTATGGGCTGCGGTCTACTCGAACCAGGCCCAGATCGCGGGCTACGACCGGGCCATGATCACATGGTACTTCATCGTGGCCGAGGTGTCCGTCTTCGGGTTCGGCCGTTTTTACCTGACCCTCTCCGAGGACATGAAAAGCGGGCAGGTGGCTTACCTCCTGGCGCGCCCCTACGGCTTCACGGCCTACCACTTCTCCCAGTCCCTGGGACCGGCCCTCGCGGACAGCCTTGTCTTCTTCGTGGAAGGCGTCCTCCTGGGGCTGGCATTCGCGGGCCCCCTCCCCGTGGCCTCCATTCCCCAGGCCGCGGCGCTGGCGGCTTCCCTCCTCCTGGCCGGCTGCCTCCAGTTCTTCCTCCAGTTCGCCATTGCCCTGACCGCCTTCTGGATGGAGGAGAACGCCCCGATCTTCTGGATCTACCAGAAGCTCGCCCTGGTGGTCGGGACCTTCCTTCCCCTGGAGTTCCTGCCCGGGACGGCCAAGGCCGTGGCGCTCTGGACTCCCTTCCCCTGGATGTCCTGGGCCCCGGGGCGCATTGCCGTGGCCTTCCAGCCCGGACAGACCCTCCGCTTCCTGGCGGCCCAGGCGGCGTGGACGGCCGCCGCCGCCCTGCTCTGCCGGGCCGTCTTCGCGGCGGGACGGAAGAAAATCACCGTGAACGGAGGCTGACCATGGGAAAAACCAGACGCGGAAGGCTTTCGGCCTACGCCCGGTTCCTGGGCGCGGCCTTCCGGGCCAACCTGCAGGCCGTGCTGGAGTATAGGGCATCCTTCCTCGTGCAGGTCTTCGGGATGATGCTGAACAACGCGGCCTTCGCCGTGTTCTGGGGGATACTGATAGCCCGTACCGGCGGCGTGGGGGGATACGGGTTTACCGACGTCATGATCATCTGGGCCCTGACCTCGACATCCTTCGGGATAGCCCACGTCCTCTGGGGCAACGTCCGGAGCATGGGACAGATCATCCAAAAGGGCGAGCTGGACGTGTATCTACTCCAGCCCAAGGACGCGTTCCTCAACGTGCTCTCCTCCCGCACGGTGGTCTCCGCCTGGGGGGATCTCCTGTACGGGTACCTGGTCCTGGCCCTTCTTCCCGGCACGGACCCGGCGCGGCTTCTCCTCTTCACCCTCCTTGCCATGGCGGGGGCCGTCATCTTCGCCTCCATTTTCGCCGCCGCGGAGAGCCTGACCTTCTTCCTGGGAAACGCCGGCCCCCTTTCCTCGGCGGTCACCGAGTTCCTGCTCTCCTTCACGCTCTACCCCGAGAGCGTCTACGACCCCGGGATGCGCTGGATTTTCTATACCCTGCTCCCCTCGGGATTCATCGCCTTCGTGCCCCTGGCCGTCTACCGGAAGCTGGACTGGCCCATGGTCCCCGTCCTCTTCCTGGCGGCCGCGGCATACGCCGCGGCAAGCTACGCTCTCTTCCGGGCGGGATTGAAACGTTACGAATCGGGGAACCAGGTAGGCACACGGTTATAGGCTCCGGCCCGGCCCGCC
>CAYTYG010000427.1:0-2595 GCA_964441515.1 uncultured Treponema sp. | reverse complement strand
TTATCATCTTCTCGAGCCTGCGCCCTTCCTCGAACTGGGCGAAGAGGGTGGAGGCGAGCCTTGCCATCTTGTCCTCGAAGGGCTCGGAGTCCTCCTCCCGGGCGGCGGCGCCCACGTAGCGCCCGGGGGTGAGGACCCAGTCGTTCTTCTCGATGTCCTTGAGTTCGACGGACTTGCAGAAGCCCGCCTCGTCGGCGTGCCCCTGGCCCCTCTGCCAGGCGTGGAAGGTCCCGGCTATCTTGACTATGTCCGCCTCCGAGAAGTCCCGGAGCACCCGGTCCTTCATGTACCCCAGCTTGCGGGCGTCGATGAAGAGGGTTTGCCCCCGGCGGTCGCGCTTTCCGCCCTTTGCCGCCGCGCTCGGACCCTTGTCGCGCGTGAGGAACCAGACGCAGGCGGGTATCTGGGTGTTGGTGAATAGCTGCCCGGGCAGGGCCAACATACATTCAACAAGGTCGTCTTGGATTATAGCCTTTCGGATGTCCCCTTCGGTGTTGGTGTTGGAGCTCATGGAGCCGTTGGCTAGAAGAAGGCCCAGGGACCCATTGGGCTTGAGGTGATAAAGCATGTGCTGCAGCCAGGCGTAGTTGGCGTTGCCTTGCGGCGGCGTGCCATACACCCAGCGCGGGTCGCCTTCCAGGCTGCCGTGCCACCAGTCGCTGATATTGAACGGCGGGTTGGCGAGGATGAAGTCGGCGCGCAGATCGGTGTGCTGGTTGCGCACGAAGGTGTCGGCTGGCTCCTTGCCGAGGTTGAAGTCGATGCCACGGATGGCCATGTTCATGGACGCCAGCCGCCAGGTGGTGGGGTTGGATTCCTGGCCGTAGATGGAGAGCTGCCCAATGCGTCCGCCGTGCTCCTCTATGAATTTCTCGGACTGCACGAAGAAGCCCCCGGAGCCGCAGCAGGGGTCGTAGACCCGGCCCTTGTAGGGCTGTAGCATTTCCACGATGAGGGTCACGATGGACTTGGGCGTGTAGTACTGCCCGCCCTTCTTGCCCTCCGCTATGGCGAACTGCCCAAGGAAGTATTCGTAGACGTGCCCCAGGATGTCCTTGGCGTGGAGGCTCTCGTGCTCGAAGGGGATTTTAGAGAATTGGTCGATCAGGCTGGGAAGGGCGGAGTCGATCCGCTTGACGGCGAACTCCTTCTCCAGGACGCCCTTCAAGCGGGGGTTCTCCCTCTCCACCTCCGCAAGGGCGTCGTCGATGAGGCGGCCTATGCCCCGGAACTCGTAGGTCATAATCTTCCCGTTTTTGACCTTGAGCTTGGTGCCCTCCGCCACCTTTGCGTTGGCCCGGAGGAACTCCCAGCGAGCCAGGGCGGGCACCCAGAAGACGTTCTTCTCCGTGTAGTAGTCCCGGGCCTCCAGTTCCTGGGGAATCACCCCCCCGGAGTCCGGCCCCAGGTAGTACTCGTTACCGGGATCGCGGAAGGCCGCTTCCAGTTCCTTCCGCCGCTGGACGAAGGCGTCGGAGACGTATTTCAGGAAGATGAGGCCCAACACCACGTGCTTGTACACCGCGGCGTCCAGCATGGGCAGAAGCTTGTTGGCCGCTGTCCAGAGTTCCTTGTCCAGATCGTCCAGGAATCGCTGCTCGGTCGGTTTCATCGAAGGTCCTGTCTATTCTTGATCGTTCTCGGAGACGGGCATCCGTCCCGGCCAGTGTACGTCCAGGGACCGGGGCGGTCAAGAAAAAGCGGAGAAGGGAGAATGGCGCGGAGCCGTTCTTTTTCACTTTCCGAAGTAGGCGCCGTATTCTTTCCAGAATACCTTAGGATTAGGGATATCGTCCCGGGATTCCATGACCGCGGCTATAAGCGGGTGTAAGGAATCCGCCAACCGCAGATAGGCGTTCGTATCCAATAGGAAAAGACGGTCAGATGTTCCGGAGGGCATGGGCAACGGCCTTCGTATCCGCCGGGGCAAGTCCAAGACTGGCCGTGATTATGCCCTCCTGCGAATCGCGCTCCGCGATATACCCTCTCAATGCTGAATAAATTGGGCTTTTGAATACCTCTTCCGAGACGCGGATCAGATCTTGCGCCTTCGGCGCCTCGGGCCCCAAAAGCAATTCGCTGACAAGCCCAAACGCCTTGTTGAAGTTCGTTGTCGCCCTGAAGATCGATGTTCCGAGAAGCTCGTCCGAGCCTATCTCCTTCGCGAGACCGTCGATGCGCTTTGCCAAGGTGATGGGTGAGACTATGAGTCCCTTCGATACGTCAAGAACTCTATTGATACGTCTTCCCATGTCCGAAGTCTTTTTAATTATTTCAAGCTCGGCTTGGGCTATATGGCGGGGAACAAGAACCGTAGTGGCGAAGGTGTCCGCGAAATGTTCGGCCTGATTTTGTTCGAGAAGACCCGTGGTCTTCGCATGGGCGTACTCGTGAAGCATCCAGAACTTAAAATCAAAAAGTTTAACGTCGAGATTGAGGTATACGACCGTGGTTTGGGAGTCCGGAAGGTAGACGTGAAGGGCGTTGCCCAAACCTTCTTTTTCCCCCCAGAGCACCGGGACCAAGAGCGCTTTTATCTGGGCGTAGAGTGCTATGATGTCCTCAAACCGGAGAAGGGGATCGTGGAGCCCCATG
>CAYTYG010000426.1:0-2597 GCA_964441515.1 uncultured Treponema sp. | reverse complement strand
CGGTGGACGTCACGGTCTCCGCGGACAAGATAAACGGCATCAAGGTGAGCCTGGAGAACGGGGAGACCAAGCCCATCCTCCAGTCCGTTATAGACAAGATGGTGCCCCGGATGATCGAGCACCAGTCCGCCGCGGTGGACTCCATCACGGGAGCCACGGTTTCCTCCAACGCCGTGCGCGCGGCCGTGGTCGAGGCCCTCGAGGCGGCCCTGGCCGCGGGCGGATCCCCGGCCGGCGCCATCGCGGCGTTCCGGAAGGCGCCCCCGAAGGTGAAGGGCGTCGTGAAGACGATCTCGACCGACGTGCTCGTGGTGGGCATGGGCGGCTCCGGGACCATGTCCGCGGTCCGCGCCGCGGAGGCCATGAAGGCCGCCGGCCGGCCGGTCGGCGTCCTTGCCATCGACAAGGCGGGCAAGTACGGGGGCACCTCGTCCGTCACCACCGAGATGATGGCCATCAATCCGCCCCGGATCCAGGCCCAGTTCAACGGCGGTAGGGACTTCATCGACAAGGCCGCCATGCGGAAGGCCTGGCTCGCCTACACGGAGGGCGACCAGAAGACCGAGATCGTGGACCTGATGCTGGACAATTCCGGCAAGGCCCTGGATTGGCTTTTCTACGAGCAGGGCTTCGTCTTCTCGACCGATCCCAAGGTCGGGTTCACCCCCTCGGACGTGTACCGCTGCAAGTACCAGTACATGCCCAACGACACGGGGGCCAACAAGAGCGAGATCGGAAGCTACTACGACCGCATCTACAAGCACTACACCGACCTGGGCGGGAAATACATGCTGGAGACCGAGGCGTACGAGCTCGTCTTCGACGCCGGGAAGAACGCGGTCACGGGCGTGAAGGCCCGGAGCTACGACGGCACCGAGTACGTGATCAGCGCGAAGGCCGTCATCCTGGCTACCGGCGGCTTCGCGGGCAACGGCGAGATGCAGAAGAAATACCTGAGCAACAAGTACTATCCCCTGGCCGGGGTATGGAACCAGCTCGGGATGAAGCAGAACGACGGCAAGATGATCCGGGCCGCCATCGGCGGGGGGGCGGGCACCTACAACATCGGGATCTCCCCCATGGTGCACATGGCGGGCACCCCGGTCACGCTGACCAACTACGAAACGCACCCGATACCCGGGCAGAAGGGCCGCTTCACCGGCCGGCCGGCCGCCTGGTCCGAAGCGGACGTCCTGCTGAACATGGTCGTGGCCCCGGACTCCCTGGCCGTGGACGCCAAGGGAGCCCGCTTCGCGTCCGAAACCGGGGTGGCCATGCTGGATCCCTGGAAGGCGGGGCCGAAGTTCTACAGCATCTGGTCGAACGACCAGGTCCAGCGCATCAAGACGAGGGGCCTCGACTATCCCGACCGGATGGTGGCCGCGGCCTTCCTGGGCTACCAGGCTCCCCTCCCGGAGAAGACGCCCATGCCCCTGGTCGAGAGAATCCTGGCGGACGGCATCCAGGCGGGGTTCGTCTTCAAGGCCGACACGATCGAGGCCTTGGCGGCCCTGATCGGGGCGGACCCCTCGACGCTTAGGAAGACGGTGGAGGCGTACAACGGATTCTGCGCCTCGGGCAAGGACGCGCAGTTCGGCAAGCCCGCCAAGTTCCTGGAGCGGGTCGGGGCGGGGCCCTACTACGCCGTGACGGGAACCTCGTTCTGCTACAGCACCTGCGGCGGCCTGGACATCGACGCAGGCTTCCGGGTCCTGAAGGCGGACGGAAAGACCCCCTTCGCGAACCTGTACGCGGTGGGCACCGACTCCATGGGCGTCCTGTTCACCGAGAGGAAGCCCTACGTCACCTTCGGCGGCGCGGCCCAGGGCTGGTCCTACACCTCCGGCTACCTCTGCGGGAAGATCGCCGCGGAGGCTGCGATGTCGAAATAGCGGCTTTCCCGCGGCGCCCCGGAACGGGCGCATAAAAAAAGGAGACCGACCCCCTCCCGGGGGGTCGGCCTTTTTTCCGCCGGAAAGCTGTATATTCTTCCCATGAAAAGTCAAACAAGCGGCCGATCGAACCGCGAGGAGATCGCGGAAGCCCGGGCCATCGTGGACCGCCTCCTTCCCCTCGTGGACGGGGCGGAAGCGGAGTTCCGGGGCGCCCGGGGCTGGGGAATCGTGGATATCCTGGGCGGCGGGCTTATCACGAACCTTATCAAGCACGCCAAGCTCAATTCCGCCCGCCAGATCATGTTCCAGATCAATAAACTTCTGGGGGACCTCCAGAGGGAGCTTTCCGACATCCGGTTTCCGACGGACTACGAGATGCGGATGGGGGGATTCTCCTCCTTCGCGGATTTCGTCTTCGACGGGATCCTGGCGGATGTCTGGATGCAGTCCAGGATACTCTCCAGTCTGGAGCAGGTGCGCCAGCTGGGGGAACGCCTCCGGACCCTGCGGTCCGAGTTGGACGGGCTGGACGCGCGGAACGGTTAGGGGCGGTTTCCGGGGCCGCAATCCCTACGTCCGCGAGGCAAGGCTCGCGCTTCCCGGGAGCCGGAGGAGGCGAGGGCGCCTCCTCCGGCTGGATTATTCGGTGTACTTCTTGAATTTCACGACCTGTTCCGCCAGGGCCATCTTGTAGGCCGCCTG
>CAYTYG010000425.1:0-2614 GCA_964441515.1 uncultured Treponema sp. | reverse complement strand
TCATCTCAGAGCGCCAGGATGCTCAACGCCAGCTGCTGGGCGATCTGGAACCGCGTTCCCGGGGAGAGCTTTCCGTCTATGCGGCAGACGTTTTCCCATCGTCCCCAAAACCCCTCCGGCACTTTGGGCAGCTCGGAAAGCTGCTTCTCGATGTTCCGGTGGGAGGGCTCGAACCGGTGGTTGATCATGAAGAGGGTGGCCGATACGTATCTCAGGAATCCGACGACGGAGATCATGAAGAAGTACGTGTCGTCCCGCAGGGCGGCGCCGCCGATGTCGGAGAGATAGTGCTCCATCTTGGCCTGAAAGGTCTCCCGCAGGCCGTCCCAGAAGGAATCCGGAAACTCCTGTATCTGCTTCCGCACGGACTCCACCCACCCGTACTTGTCGAAAAGGACCGTGCCGTGGTCCATCCGATAGAACATGTAGGTACCGGAGCCCTTGAACACCCACATCAGGTCGAATTTACGCTCCAGGATCTCGTCTATCCTTTCCTTCCGCTTGTACTCGATCCGTATCGGCAGCTCCTCCAGGAAGAAGCGGTCTTTCTTCTTGTTCTCCGCAGATTCGAAGGCCCCCGGATCTCCGAAGGCCGCCCTCCGTTCCTCGGGGTCCGGAACCCGGTTGCTGTAGTACACGTCCACGACAAGGGCGAAGTAGGGATCCGTGATGTCCTGGTCCGAGGACTCCCCCCGCACCACCGCGACCACGCTGTCCCACTTCTTGAAAGTCTCCACGAGGAGGTTCGTGATACGTTCGACTTTCCGGCGCATTCTGCCTTCCTTGTAGCGATCTATAAATAGATAGTACCATGCTTTCATGCCTTTGAAAACAACGGCCGAATCCTGTTTCCTCCTCGCGGCCCTCCTTCCCCCGGGGAGCGTGGCGGCCCGCCTGGCCGCGTACCGTAGGGAGCTCTTCCGGACCGTGGGGTCTCCGGCTGCGCTTGCCTTCCCCTGTTTCGCGCCCCTTTCCCCCCTGGACCGCCTTCCGTCCGGGGACGAGCTTGGGAAAATAGCGCGGGAAGCGCCCCGCCGCTACGGCCGCCTCACGGTCTTTTCCTCCTTCGTTCTCCTAGCGCCCATGGAAAGTCCGGCCGCCGCATCATCCGGAGCGCCTCTGAGCCCGCCGGAAACTCCGCCGGGCTCCTGCCCCGTCCCCTTCGGCCTTGGTTTTCCCCTGGCCCTCTTCCCGGACAACCAGGGGGCGGAAAAATCCCTCCCGGAATTTCCCGCCCCCCCGCGCCTTTCGTTCCGCACCTTCGAGGCGGCGGCGGCGCGCGTCCGCTTGTCCGATCCTCGGCTTTCCGGGCTGGCCTGGGAAATCCTGGAAACCCTGCGGTATCCTGTGCGTATCCTAGCGCCACGCTGAGGTGTTTTTTTGCTGACGCTCCCGTAGGGGCTTTCGTCTTTTCACGGGACGGCTCTTGTGATAGTATCCCGCAAACGGAGGGAAAATGCGCACCGCCCGATATGCCCTTTTCGTCCTGCTCCTGCTCTGCGTCGTCTTTGCGGCACACTCCCAGGAGGAACCTCCCCTTGTCGAGACCCCGGCTACGGACTTCAACGCGAACCCCTACGTCAAGGGGGAACAGACCCTCTCCTTCAGCCTGGGCGGCTTCTTTCCCCTTTCCTTCGTCGACCTGTACGGCGGCGGAAGCGCGGCCACCAACCTGAAGGTAGGCGCCGGTTTCGGAATTTCCTACAGCTACGTGGTCGCCCAGGGCTTCTCCGTGGGCGGGGAGATCTCCGGGGCCACCTGCGCCACAACGGCGGAGTCCTCCTTCTTCCTTGTGCCCTTCACGGCCAAGGCCGCGTGGTACTTCGTGCGCATGCCCTTCGAGATCGTTCCCTCGATCTCCGCGGGCCTCGTCATCGTGAAATACAACAGCTACACCCACTTCGATCCCATCCTGAAAGCCGGCGCCGCTTTCCTGTGGAGGCAGAGCTCCTCCTGGAGCTTCGGCCTGGACGTGCAGGCATGGAGCGTCTGGCAGTTCCCCAAGGACAGGCCCGTGGAGAACCGGCTGGGTCTCTTCCTGGACACCCGGGCCGTCGCGGTCTACCACCTCTAGGAGCGGATATGAAACACACCTTTCGATCCTTCTGCTGGACCCTGCTCGCCGCGGTCGCCCTCTCCTCCTGCGACCCCGGGCCCCAGGGCCTTTTTTCCCTGTTGGAGGAGGAAAAACCCCTGAACAAGGGGACGAAGATCCTGAACAGCAACACGGCCTCCTTCGTCCTGCGTTTCGAGGACTACTACTACACCGCCGTGGGCTCCACCCTCCTCCGGAGGCCCGTAGAAGGGGGCGCTTGGGTTGATTTCACGGTGGACGGCGCCCCGACCCCCCCCCCGGGCTCCGACGAGATCTACGTGATCACCTCCGGGGTCGTGCACGGCGGAAGCCTGTACCTATCCTACGCCCCCGTCTACAATACCGTGCTCCGGTTCGACGGGACGAATTGGGCACCCGTCGCCTTCGCCGCGCCCCCGGACGAGCCGGTCCAGTCCCTCCTGGCCGCGGACGGACAGCTCTTCGCGGCCACCTCGCAACAGACCGGCACCTCCACGAGCAACTACGAAACCCTGTATTCCCTGTACTACCTGAACGGCG
>CAYTYG010000424.1:0-2620 GCA_964441515.1 uncultured Treponema sp. | reverse complement strand
CGGAAAGGCGGGATCGACATCACGAACTCCAGTCCCCGGAACATCCGCAAGGCCGGCGTGGCCCACGTCGCCGAAGACCGGATGACCGTGGGAACGGCCCTGCCGGCGAGCATCACGGACAATCTCCTGGCGGACCGATACTCGGACCCGAAGTACACCGGCCGCGGAGGCTTCCTGAGGCGGTCCGCGATAACCTCCGACGCGGCCGAGATCGTCCGGCGCTTCGACATACGCTGCGCCTCCCCCTCCCAGCCCGTCGCGAGCCTTTCCGGCGGGAACATGCAGAAGGTGGTGATAGGCCGGGAGTTCACCGCGGACGCGGACGTCCTCGTCATGGCGGCGGCCGTGGCGGACTTCCGTCCGGGCGTCGACATAGGCGCCATTGAGTTCATACATTCCACGATCCTGTCCATGCGGGACGCCGGCAAGGCGATCCTCCTGGTTTCTTCGGACTTGGCCGAGGTGCTGTCCCTGTCGGACAGTCTCATCGTGCTGAATTCGGGAAAGATCGTGGCATGGTTTCCGGACGCGTCCACCGTGACGGACACGGAGCTGGGGCTGTACATGCTGGGTTTGAAGCGCCAGGAAGAAAGCGAAATCAGGAAGGTCCTCCATGAGCAATCCTAACACCAAGCGGGGCTTTCCCGGGAAGCTTGCCCTGTTCTTCACCAACCGGGACGCCCTGGAGCCGGCCCTGGTGACCCTCTTCGCGGCGTTTTTTTCCCTCCTGGTCGGCGTGGCCCTCATCTTCCTGGTGAGTAAGGAGCCGGTTCAGTCCGTCCGGAACTTCCTGCTCGGGCCGGTGCTCCGGACCTACAACATCTACTACATGATGATCGCGATGGTGCCGCTGACCTTTACGGGGTTGGCGCTCTGCATCATCTACCAGTCGAAGCACATGTCCCTCATCGTCGACTCCTCGTTCTACATCGGGGCGGTGGTCGCCACCGCCGTGGGCGTCAAGATCGCCCTGCCCGCGGGGCTGCATCCCGCGGCGGCCATGCTGGCGGCGGGAACCGTCGGCGGCCTTATCGGGCTTCTGCCCGCCGTCCTCAAGATACGTTGGCGGGCCAACGAGCTCGTGTCGTCCCTGATGCTGAACTACGTCTTCTATTTCCTGGGGAGCTTCGTCATCCTCTACTTCCTCCGGGACAGGAACCAGACCATCCTCTCCTCGCTTCCCTTCCGGTCGACCTTCCTGCTCCCGCGCCTGGTGAAGAACACCCAGCTCCACGCCGGCTTCCTCGTAGCTGCGGCCTTCGTCGTGATCGTCTCGATCTTCCTGTACCGGACGAAGTGGGGGTTCGAGATCCGTTTGATCGGCGCGAATCCTAGGTTCGCCGCCTACGCGGGGCTCTCGGTCCCGTCGGTCATCCTTTACTCCCACTTCGCCTCCGGCTTTCTGGGAGGGGTGGGCGGCGCCGTCGAGATGGCCGGGCTCTACAAGGCCTTCATCTGGCAGATGAATCCCTCCTACGCCTGGGACGGCGTCATCGTAGCCATGCTGGCCCGGAAGAATCCCAAGTTCGTACCCCTGTCCGCGTTTTTCCTGGCCTATATGCGGGTCGGGGCCGACTTCATGTCCCGTCGGGGGGATGTCGCCTTCGAGTTCATCACCCTTCTGCAGGGACTCATCATCCTCATCCTGGCCTCGGACAAGATCGTGAACTATTTCAAGGCCCGGCGCCTGGAGCGGACGGCCCTGCGTAAGACGGAGCGTGCCGCGGAAGGGCGGGCACCGGCGTCCTCCGGGGGAGGGCTGTGATGCTGGAGTTTATAGCCGGGGTCCTGGGCTCCTCGAACTACTGGTTTATCGTGGTACGGTCGACGGCCCCCATCCTCTTGGTGACCCTGGGGGCGGTGATCACCGAGCAGGCGGGGATCAAGAACATGGCCCTGGAGGGCTCCATGCTCTGGGCGGCCCTTGTCGGGGTTTTGGCCAGCGCGGCCACGGGTAGCGCGTGGATCGGGCTGGCTGCGGGGATCGGAGCCGCCGTGGTCGTTGCCCTGATCCTGGGGGTTTTCGCTCTCAAGCTGGACGCCAACGCGGTCCTGGTGGGCGTGGCGCTAAACCTCATCTCCACGGGGGGTACGGTCTTCACCCTCTTCTCCATCACCGGGGACAAGGGCATCTCCTCCTCCCTGCCCAGCAAGGTCCTGCCCATGGTCTCCGTGCCGGTCCTGCGGGACATCCCATGGCTCGGGAAGGTCTTGTCGGGGCAGAATTTCGTCGTGTACGTCGCGGTCCTCGCGGTCGTGGTCCTGCACGTGATCCTGAACAAGATGACCATAGGCCGCAGGATACGAGCCACCGGTGAGAACCTGGAGGCCGCCCGGGCCGCGGGAATCGACCCAGACCGCATCAAGTTCTTTACCCTTGTCGTGTCCGGAGTCCTGGCGGGGCTGGCCGGGTGCTTCCTCTCCATGGGGTACACCTCCAACTTCACCTCCGGCATCTCGGCGGGGCGGGGCTACGTGGCCAACGCGGCCCAGGTCGTGGCCGGTGGAACCGCGGTTGGATCGATCTTCGCGGCCCTGGTCTTCGGGATGACCGACGCCCTTGCCACTTTCCTCCAGAACGTGGGGCTGCCGCCGGAGCTCATCCAGGCCCTGCCCTACG
>CAYTYG010000423.1:0-2642 GCA_964441515.1 uncultured Treponema sp. | reverse complement strand
CCGCCGCCATCGGCGTGGTTATCCCCGCGGCCCTCGAGGCCCAGGCTTCCCTGGTTATCGAAGGCGGCGTCTCCCGGAAGAAGTGACGGATGATCGAGGGCATACTCGTCGAGGGCCTGGTCTACGGGATCCTGGCCCTCGGCGTCTTCATAACCTTTCGGGTGCTCGACTTCCCGGACCTGACCGTGGAGGGGAGCTTCCCCTTCGGCGCCGCCGTGGGCGGCGCCCTCATCGTCTCCCGGGCGCCCGTCCCCGCGGCCCTGGCCGCCGCCTTCCTGGCGGGCGCCCTGGCCGGGGCCGTAACCTCCGCGGTGCACCACGGCCTCAGGGTTCCGCCCCTCCTGGCGGGCATCATCACCATGACGGGGCTGTACTCCGTGGACCTGCGGGTTCTGGGGGGCAAGGCCAACCTGCCCCTCATCGCCTACAATCCGGTCATGCGCGCCGCGGAATCCTGGCTGGGGGGGAGCCTGGCCCCCCAGATCCAGTCCTGCCTGGCCTTCGCGGCCGTCGGGACGGTTCTGGTCGCCTTGTTGGATCTTTTTTTCCACACGGAAGTCGGCATAGCCCTGGGGGCCCTGGGGGACAACGAGACTTCCGTTGTCTCCGCGGGGGTGAATCCCGCGGGGCTTCGAACCCTGGGGATATCCCTGGCCAACGGCCTGGCGGGGCTCTCCGGGGCCTTCGCGGCCTCCTACCAGGGCTTCGCGGACGCCAACTTCGGTTCCGGCATCGTGGCCGCGGGACTGGCCTCGGTGATGATAGGGGAGTTCCTGTTCCGGTCCAACCGTATCGGCGGCCAGCTGGCCCGGGCCCTCCTGGGCTCCGTCCTCTTCCGGGCCCTGATGTACGCGGGGCGGTCCTGGGGCTACGTGGCGGGGATCACACCCAACGACTTGAGGCTGATGACCTCGGTGCTCATCGTGGCCTCCATAGCCCTCAGCCGCCGGAAGGCGCGGGCCCGCCCCCGGAAGGAGGCCCCATGATACGCCTCGAATCCGTGGACGTGGTCTTCTCCCGGGGGGAGCAGGACGAGCGCCGGGTGCTCCGGGACTTCTCGATGGAGATACCCCGGGGGCAGTTCGTTTCCGTCATCGGCTCGAACGGCGCGGGCAAGACGACCCTCCTCAACGCGATAGCCGGAACCGTTCCCGTGGCGGCGGGGCGCATCCTCGTGGACGGGGCGGACCAGGCGCGCCAGCCGGAATGGAAACGGGCCCGCTATGTCGGCCGGGTGCGGCAGGATCCCCTGGCGGGCACCGCCGGCGAGATGACCGTCCTGGACAACCTGGCCCTGGCCGCCCGCAAGGGCCCCCGCCGCCTGCGCATCGCGGTTCCGGCCCGGCTGCGGCGGGAGCTGGCCGATCGACTTGCCGTGCTGGGCATGGGGCTGGAGAACCGGCTCTACGAGAACGTGAACCGGCTGTCCGGGGGCCAGCGCCAGGCGCTCACCCTCCTCATGGCCGCGGTCTCCCGCCCCGCCGTCCTCCTACTGGACGAACACACGGGAGCCCTGGACCCCCGGAACGCGGAGCTCGTCTCGGCCCTCACCCGGCGCTTCGTCGCGGACTACGGACTTACGACCCTGGCCGTAACCCACGACATGCGCCGCGCCATCGACGAGGGGGACCGCCTTGTCATGATGCACGAGGGGGCCGTCGTGGCGGACGTCTCGGGGGAGGCCAAGCGGGGCCTTACGGTGGAGGGCCTGGTGTCCCTGTTCCGGAAGGTTCGGGGCGGCCCGTACGCGGAGGACCGTGACTTGTTGAGCTGACCCGGGGTATAAAGGGCCCCGGGCGACAATCTTTTAAGGTACGGAGAGGATGTAATGATTTTCAATCCCGAATACGAATCGATGGAACAAAAGGCACGGGAAAATCTCCAGTTCTCCCGGCTCAAGAACCTTTTGGAGAAGCTCTACCGGAAGGTCCCCTTCTATCGGTCCAAGCTGGACGCCGCGGGGATCAAACCACGGGACATCCGGCGCCTGGCGGACATATCCCTGCTGCCCTTCACAACCAAGGACGACCTGCGGGAAACCTACCCCTACGGGCTCCTTGCCTGCCCGGAGACGGAGATCGAGGAAATCCATATGTCCTCGGGGACGACGGGGCTGCCCGTGGTGGACGCGTACACCCGGGCGGACCTGGACGCCTGGGGCGAGGCCATGGCGCGCACCCTGGCCGGGGCCGGGGCCGACCGCAACGACACGGTGCAGAACTGCTACGGCTACGGGCTTTTCACCGGGGGCTTGGGCGTGCACCACGGCGCCATGACCCTGGGCGCCAACATTATCCCGATGTCCAGCGGAAATACCCAGAAACAGCTCCTCGTGATGAAGAGTTTCGGCTCCACCATCCTGACCTGCACCCCCTCCTACGCCCTTTTCATGGCCGAGGAGGCCGCCGAGACCGGGTTCGACTTCAAGGCCGTCAAGCTCAAGGCCGGGTGCTTCGGCGCCGAGCCCTGGAGCGAGAACATGCGCCGGGAGATCGAGGAGAAATGGGGCATCGACGCCTACGACATCTACGGCCTGACGGAGATCACCGGGCCCGGCGTGGCCTTCGAGTGCGAGGCCAAGGACGGGCTCCACGTAAACGAGGACCTCTTCTACCCGGAGATCATCGACCCGGAGACCGGTA
>CAYTYG010000422.1:0-2647 GCA_964441515.1 uncultured Treponema sp. | reverse complement strand
AGCGGAACAATATCTTCCCGGGCATCAACTACAGGATGTTCCGCAAGAAACGCGCCTAGGGCGATTGCCGTGGCCAAGACAAACGCCGTCCGTATCCTGGAATCCTCGGGTTTCCGGTTCCGTACCGCGGAATACGAGGCAGACGAAAGCGACCTGTCCGCCCCGGCCGTCGCGGCCAAGGTGGGCATGCCTTCGGACCAGGTCTTTAAGACCCTGGCCGTCCGGGGGGACCGGACGGGTCCCTTTCTAGTCTGCATCCCCGGAAGCCTGGAGCTCTCCCTCCGAAAGGCGGCCGCGGCCAGCGGCAACAAGAGCGTCGAGATGCTTCCCCTGAAAGAGCTGGAGCCCCTGACCGGGTACGTCCGGGGGGGATGCTCGCCCGTCGGCACCCGGAAGCGGCTGGCCGTATATATCGACGAGACCGCCCGGCTCTACGGGGAGATCTCCGTCAGCGCGGGAGCCCGGGGGCTTCAGATGATCCTGGATCCGGAGGATCTCCTGGCCGCTGTGCGGCTGGGAAACCTGTCCGGGGATTTCGCGGACCTCGTGTAAAACCACCGTACGGACCGTTGACGAGCGGGCCCGGCCCGGGCATACTGCGTTATGCAATCCCGAGACATCCACGACAACCTCTCGCCCCTGGACCACCGCTACTGGGAGGCCAATCGGGAAGTCTTCGACGCACTCTCGTCCTGGCTTTCGGACCGCGCCTCCGTGAGGGCCTGCGCGCGCGCGGAGATCGCCCTGCTGAAGACGCATCTTACGGTGCGGGGCCTCGGGTCGGAGGAGCGTTTTCGGGAGCTGGACGAACTGGCGGAATCCGTGGATCCCGGGGAGGTAGCGCGGGAGGAGGAGAAGACCCGCCACAACCTGCGCGCCCTCGTGAACGTCCTGCAAAGCAAGGTGCCGCCGGACCTCGCCCCCCTCGTGCACCTGGGGGCTACGAGCGTCGACATCCTGGATACGGCCCGGGCCCTTCAGCTCCGGGGGGCGGTCGAAGAGGTCCTCCTCCCCCTATTGGCCCGGGTCCTGGCCGAGGTTTGCCGCTTGGCCCTGGAGGAGGCCGACACCCCCCAGGTGGGCCGTACCCACGGCCGCCACGCAGTTCCCATAACCTTCGGATTCGCCATGGCCGAGTACGCGGCGCGTCTGGGCAAGTGCCTTCCACGCCTGGAGGAGCTGGCCGGGGACCTGCGCGGGAAGCTGGCGGGGGCCACGGGCTCCTATAACGCCCTTTCCATGATCTACCCCGATCCCGAGCGCGTGGAGGCGGTCTACCTCTCCTACCTGGGCCTGAAGCCCAGCGAGCATTCCACCCAGCTCGTGGAGCCGGAATACGCCCTACGGCTCCTTTTGGAGCTGAACACGGCCTTCGGCATACTCGCCAACCTGGCGGACGACCTGCGGCACCTCCAGCGGGAGGAGATCGACGAGGTCCGGGAGTCCTTCGGCCAGTCCCAGGTGGGCTCCTCCACGATGCCCCAGAAACGGAATCCCTGGAATTGCGAGCACGTGAAAAGCCTGTGGAAGGCCTTCGTCCCCCGGGTCCTGACCTTCTGCATGGACCAGATATCCGAGCACCAGCGGGACCTGACGAACTCCGCCAGCGAGAGATTTTCCGCGGAATTCCCGGCCGGGCTGGCGGCGGCCGCGAACAGGATGCTCAAGGTCTTGAAGTCCCTGAAGGTGGACCGCCGTCGGATGATGGAGAATCTCCAGTCCAGCGGGGGGGCGGTTCTGGCCGAGCCGGCCTACATCCTTCTGGCCGAGGCGGGCAGGGCGGACGCCCACGAGGAAGTCCGCCGCATGACGTTGGAGGCGGAGGCGGAGAACCTGACCCTGTCCGGCGCGCTGGCGCGGAATCCGGAGGTACGGGACGTCCTTTTCGGACGGCTAAAGGCCCTGGGGTTTGAGGATCCCGAGGGCTTTTTCGCGTCCCCGGAGCTCTATCGTGGTTTGGCCGCGGGGAAGGCCCGGGCCCTGGGGGAAAAGTATCGGGTTTTAGCCCGGCGCTGGATCGAATAGTCCATTCGGGACCTTGACCGGCGCCCGGAGGACGCCGGCAAGCAGAGATTGCCGGCGGAGGCCTCGAGCCGCCGCGTGGAGGTGACATGACCATCGAGGAGACCCTTTCCTACGACGACGTGCTCCTGCTTCCCGGGTTTTCCGAGATCCTGCCCCGGGAAGCGGATGTGAAGACCCGCCTTGCGGCGGATATACGGCTGAACGTACCCGTCCTCTCCGCGGCCATGGACACCGTGACGGAGGACAAGCTGGCCATCGCCCTGGCGCTGGAGGGCGGGGCCGGGGTGATCCACCGCAACCTGACCCCCGCGGACCAGGCCGAGCAGGTGGCCAATGTGAAGCGCTACCTGAACTGGATCATCGATCGCCCCGTCACCATCGAGTCGGACCGGACTATACGGGACGTCCGGGCCCTTATGGCCCGGCATTGCGTGACCGGCCTTCCCGTCCTGGATGCCGAGGGGCGGGTGGTGGGCATCATCACGGCCCGGGACCTGCGGTTCAGCCGGGACGACGAAACCCTCGTCCGGGAGGCCATGACGGCGGACCCCGTCGTGGTGAGGCGGGAGACGACGCCGGCGGAGGCGCGCCAGAAATTCGACCAATACAAGATAGAAAAACT
>CAYTYG010000421.1:0-2660 GCA_964441515.1 uncultured Treponema sp. | reverse complement strand
TAGGCGAACTTGGCCAGGGCCATCTTGTAGGCCGCCTGCAGCTCCAGGGCGTAGTGCGGGAAGTCCGAGTAGGTGGCCCCGGTCACCGCGTCGGCGACGAAGTAGACGTCGTCCTGGGCGGCCGTATAGGCGGCCGCCCAGGCCTTGGCGTCCACTTTCCTGTCTTCCTTCAAGGCTATCTTGGCTTTTTTGAGGATAGCCGAGGCGTAGTCCGCCGTGGGGTTGGCCTTGAAGAACTCGATCGTGGCCCGGGTATTGTATCGGTATCCGATTTGGGACGGTCCCAGGGGCATGTAGACGGAAGAGCTGTCGGCCTTGTTCATGTGTCCGTAGTGGACGGTCTGGGAGGCCTTCTTTCCCGCCGTCACCTTGAGCCCCTCGAGGGTCACGTTGACCAGGGTGTCCTCCCGGGCCGCCCGGGCATCGGCCTCCGCCCGGATGGGGTTGGACATGAGTCCCTCGAAATCCCTCTCGAACTGGCGGACGGGGCGCGAGAATCCCTCCTTTCCGGGAATATACGCGGACCAGAGGTAGGTTCCGTCGGGCTTCAGATTGTAGATGTAGAACATGTAGCCCCGTATCTCCGGGTCGGGGTGGGACGCGTTGGAGAGCGGGTCCGGGACTCGGACCACGGCCCCGTCCGCCAGGGACTTGCCGTCCGGGGAGTTGAACTGCGCCCAGCCTCCCGGACCCTGCCATTCCGCTATGGAAGCCGACACGACTCCGTCTTTCTTGTCGACCGACCCGGGTAGGTTTTTTCCCCGGATCTGCGGGGATGTCGAGTATGAGACGAATATCATATTTCATAGTATATATGTCAATAAAAAGATATTTAAACTACATAATATATTACATATTTAATGATATAATTCCAGGCCGACGCGCCGCCCCGGGATCGATAAATCTTGGAAGCGGGCGTCGTTATAGTGTATAGTGCGTTTGCAGATGCGCAAAAAGTCATTCCGGAAAGTCTTCGCGACTCGATCCCGGGAGGCGGTCCTGCTTCTGGGCCGGCTTCCCCTCTCGGACGCGAACCGGGGCGCCCTGGAAACCGCTGCCCTCAAGGCCTCCGTGGAGGCACTTCTGGCCTCCAACCCGCGGCTGGTCCGGGCCTGCCACGACGTCGCCGTCCTGGCCTCCCCGGCCTCCGGGCCCGGGATACCGGAAGGGCCGGCCCGCCTTAAATTCCTGCGGGCCGCCCTGCGGCGCGCGGAATGGGCCGCCCTCCGGCGCGCGGAGTGGACGGCGGGGTTCGCGGAGGAAAGCCCTCTTTCCCGGCCCGGGGCCCGGGGCAGGAACTATCCGGGGTGCCCCTTCGAACAAACCTTTTTCCTGCGGGGGCGCATTCCCCTGCGGGAAAGCCTTCTGGAGCGCGCCCGTTCCCTGGGGACGGGGCTTCGGATCCTGCGGTTTCGCCCCCGGGATCTCCGGGGCAAACCCGGGGAGCTTGCGGAAAAGCTTGCGGAAATCTCGATCCGAGGTTCGGTTCTGGGCTTGTACGCGCTGACGGGCCGTAGGCCGGGGTCCTGCGCACGGGAGTTCGCCCTCTTCGTTCCGGACAGCCCCTCCGGGGCCGAGTCCGGATTTCCCGAGGCGGATCCCCTCCGAGGCCTGCCTTCCGCCGGACTCCTCCGAACGCTCCTTCCGCCCGGAGAAAACCGGAAGCCGGACCTGCGGGGCCTGGAGCTTCTGGACGCCCTGCCTTCCTGGGAGGACCGCGGGAAGGGCGCGCGGGGGAAAGGGCCGGGCTTGCCGGACGCCCCGGCCCGGGACGTTCCGTCCGAAACCTCCGCTCCGGGCGCGTCCAAGTTCCCCCGGGGAAGCACCGCGGCCCGGGCCGTGCGGGACGGCGCCCGCCTGGAGGGGGAATACCGCAACGCGACGGTGCTCTGCGCGGAGGTTCCCGTCTTTACGGAGGCCTTCCGGGGCCTTGACCCCGGGGCGTCCGCGGAGCTGCTCAACCTCGTCCTGTCCCGGTTTTCCCGCTGCGCGGAGGCGCAGGACGGGGTGGTGGACGCCTTCGTCGGCGGCCTCCTGTACGCTTTCTGGGGGGCTCCCGCGGCTACGGGGCGGGACGCCGCGGCGGCCGCGGACGCGGCCCTGGCCATGCGCCAGGCCCTGCGCGCCCTGAACCAGGACCGGGCGTCCGCGGGACGGCCGCCCGTACGGATGCGGGCGGGCCTGGATTCCAGCCCGGTCCTGGCCGGCCTGTTGGGCTCCCCGAAGCGCCGGTCCTACACGGCCGCGGGGGAGGCGGTTCGCCGGGCCGGCCGGATAGGAGCCCTGAATCCGGCCCTGGGCACCGACATCCTGGTTTCGGACTATACCCTGCGGCTGATGGGCAACGGCTTCCTCCTCAATCCGGCGGACGCCCTCCGGGAGGGCCCGCGGGGAGAACCGGTTCCCGTCCATGTCCTGCTCGGCCGGCGCGGGGATCCCGGCTGTCCGCCCGACCTGAAGGCGCTGAGGAAGCTGCTGGGGACGGGGACCTGACCGGGGGCGGGCGCCGCCCGGCCTAGCGGATGTTCAGAATGGACCGGAACTCCCGGACGTAGCTGCGGGAAACCGGGATCCTCTCCCGGAAGCCCTTCATCGTGACCAGGTAGGTGTTGTTCAGCCAATAATCCACCCGCTCGACATGATCCAGGTTGAGGATGAAG
>CAYTYG010000420.1:0-2668 GCA_964441515.1 uncultured Treponema sp. | reverse complement strand
ACCCTGGAGGCGTCCCGCATCCGGACTTGACTCCCCGCGGCCTTCCTTGCCTTTTATTCCGGGCATGGCGTATAGTTGAGGCACGATGATCGAGCAGCTGGCGCAGAGCGTAGCGTCTCTCATGGAGAGGCTTCACAAGACCGAGAGGGAGACCGAATCCACCTATCTTTCCTTGGGGGAGCTCTTTCCGCGCCTCGTCGCGGAGACCGACGCGAGCGCCCGTAAAGCCCAGGACTCCCTGGACGCCGTCCTGGGGGCGCTGGGCGGAGGCGAGGGAGCGGACGTCGAGGACTTCCTGTCCCAGGCATCCCGCTTCTTCGAGGAGCTCCGGGGAAACGACAAGGCCTTCCTTGTCAGCGTCCATTCGGGGATAGGGAGAATCTCGGAGCTGGACGAGATCATTACGAAGGTCCGTTCCGATTCCGAGGAGATGGAGATCGTCTCCCTGAACGCCCTTACCGCCGCCCTGAAGTCCGGCTCCGCGGGAAGGGCGTTTTCCGTCATCACCGACGAGCTCAAGCAGCTATCCGCCCGGACCATCGCGACGACCGTGAACATCTCCTCCCAGGGCCAGAGGCTCCTGGAGTCCTTCCGGCTCCTCGGGGAGGATCTCACGGAGCTGTCCAGCCTGCAGGAGCGGTTCTTCGAGGAGATGCGATCGACCCTGACGACGGGCTTTTCCGAGCTGGAAGACCGGGTCCAGAAGGCGGCGGACGCCTTCCGAGAGCTGGTCCGGGAATCGTCCGGAGTCCGCAAGCCCATCACGGGCATCATGCAGGGCGTGCAGGTGCAGGACATCCTGCGCCAGTCCATCGACCACGTGATTCTCTCCTTGGAGGAGATCGCGAAGGATGACGAGGTTTCCCCCAAGGACGAGCTGGCCTTCGTCGCCGCGGTGGCCGAACTCTCGATCTCCGTGCTGGACGACGTGATCCAGAGGATGGACGAGGGTACGGCCCTGACGTCCGGACTCATCAGCGAGGTGGTTTCCGTCGTGGAGAACGTGGACCGCCGCAGGCAAACCGTGTCGGACGGGTACGAGGATATCTCCGCGAACTCCGGCACAGCCCTGGAAAGAGCGGAGACCTATCTCAAGCTGAAGAATCAGGCGCTCGGCATGGGACGGGACCTCTCCGAACAGGTCAAGAAGCTGAACGACTCCTTCAAGATCCTCTACTCCCTCCTGGGAAGGTTCCAGAACATCGTCGTGGCGTCCCGCATCGAGATAGCCCGGACCCGGGCCCTGGCCGTGGTGTCGAACACGGTGGCGGGGATGATAGAGATCACGGAAAATCTCGGAGAGGACGTCGGAAAGGCGACCGAGGTCACGAAGACCTTCATCAAGACCGCGAGCGCGGATATCCTTGCCTACGGCAGGAACCAGGAACAGAGCGACCAGCGCCTGGGATCCGCGGTGCGGCGCCTGGAGAGCGAGCTGGAGCGCCTGGAGACCGCGCGAATCCGGGTCAAGGAAACGATCGTCTCCTTCCGGCTCTATACCCCCGAATTCCTGGAGCTGATACAGACCTCCCGGTCCTCCCTGGACCGCATGTCCGCCCTGAGCCGGGACCTCGGGACGCTGCGGGACGAGATAGGGATCCTCCGGAGCAGGGCCGCGGAGGAGGCGGGCCGACTGGAGGGGGGGGATTCGGACCTGCCTTCGATACGGAACGAACGCCTGAGGCGCATGGTGGAGCGCTTCACCATCTTCACCCACAAGAAGACGGCCGGGTCGCTTGGGAACTTCAAGGTCGAGGAAGGCGTTGGCTCCGGGGAAGTGACCCTTTTCTGAGCCTCCCATGTACACGGCAAGGATCCGAGGCTTCCGCAATCCGGTCACGGTGCTGTATCCCGGCGAATACGCCGCCTCCCAAGAGGATGTGGTCCTGTACACCGTCCTGGGCTCCTGCGTGGGCGTCGTCCTCTTCGACCCCCGGACGGGGACGGGGGGACTCAACCATTTCATGCTCCCCGGCCCCGTGGAATCCGGCGACCCCATCCTGAGCTCCAACGCGAAGTACGGGATGTACGCCATGGAGCTTCTCATCAACGAGATGATGAAGAAGGGAGTCCGGAAGGCCGACCTCCAGGCCAAGGTTTTCGGCGCCGCCTCCGTCCTGGACTTTCCCGCACGAACCGGGGCGAACCGTATTCCCGCCGGCAACATCGAGTTCGCCTTCTCCTACCTGGAGAGGGAAGGCATCCCCGTAGCCGCGCGGGATGTGGGCGGGAAGGAGGCCCGCAGGATCTTCCTCTACACCCGTACGGGCAGGGTGATGCTTAAGCGGGTCCCCGTCACGAGGAAATCCGTCCTGTGGAGACAGGAGTCGGAATACCTGGAGGCCCTGCGCCGGAAGGGACACGGTCCAATACGCATGTTCGGACGCGGGGAGGAAAAATCCCCGGGCTCCGATACGGGCGCTTGATTTTCCCGGGGGTGGATCCATGAACCGATTCGTTCGTACCGCGGCGGTCTGCGCCCTGGTTTCGATCTTCCGCGCGGGTCTTGTGATCGTGCAGGTGCAAGGGGGGAAGCGGACGGCGGCCTTCCCGAAGATCCCGACCGGGGGACGGGACCTCATCGTCTACCCGTGACTCCGCCGGCCTATACTCCCGCGCACTCGTCGCGTTCCAGTATGAAGTCTCCCTGGGGCATATAGACCCGGGA
>CAYTYG010000419.1:0-2671 GCA_964441515.1 uncultured Treponema sp. | reverse complement strand
ACGTCGGAAACTGCAAGGGGTGTACAATAAGTAACCGACTTATTGGACACCCCGGATACGCAAATTGGCTGACGCTACGCGCCAGCCAATTTGCGGGCCTCCTTCACGTATCTGCCCAGGAGGCTCCTCACCTCCCCGGGCGTAAAGTTGCGGACTGCGCCGGCCATCCCGGGGAAGACCTTGCGAAGCCCCGGACGGGAGAAGCCCCGGACGTAGACGCACTCCCGGCCGTCCACAACGACGGGCAGGACGTACCAGGACGAGAAGGACTCGTAGAGGTTGCCGGACGGATTGGATAGGAGCCGGGACCTCTGCCCGAAGCCCCCGTCCGGAAGGTACTCCTCATGGTACTCCAGGGTCATGTTGTATCGTATCTTGATCCCCAGGATCGACATCCCAACCTCCTGGAAGACCCGTATCCGGGAGCCGTCCCGCTCCTCGATCCGGGCATCGAAAAGCCGGGGGGAGTAGCGGGGCTGTCCCTCGTAATCCGTAAGAACCCGGACCATGGCCTCGAAGGGAACCTCGAAGACCCCGTGGAGCTCCGACCACCCGGCTATCCGGGTTTCCCCGGCCTCCGAATCCCGGTACTGCTTGGCCTCCATCTCCGTGACCACGGGCTTTTCGAACAGGGCCGCGAAGTCGGCGCCCGGGGCCACGCCCCAGCGGTGCTCGTCCGCGGTGCCGGGACCGTCGGCGGAGGCCAGGGTTGCGGCCAGAGCTAGGAGAAGGACGGAGACTGCGGACCGGGAAGGCTGACGGGCGAGGTATCTCATCGCGCCGTTCCCCTATTTCTTTCCGCCGGTCATGAGGTCGTAGAGCCGCTCCAGGTCGTCCATGGAGAAGTACTCGACGGTAATGGAGCCCTTCCTGGAATCGCCCTTCACCTGGACCTTGGTGCCCAGGTAGCCGATGAACTTCTGCTCCATCTCCGCCAGCTCGACCTCCAGGGGCTTGCCCGGCTTGTCGCGCTTCCGGCCGGGCTCCAGGAGCAATCCGGCGTTGACCCGTGCGGCCAGGGCTTCGGCCTCCCGCACGGAGAGCCCCTCCTTTAAAACTCTGCGGAAGAGGACGGCCTGGTCCCCCGGGTTGGCCACGGCCAGAAGGGCCCGCGCGTGCCCGGAGGTAAGCTCGCCGGAGCGAAGACAGGCCAGGATGTCCTCGGGCAGCTTGAGCAGGCGCAGGGAGTTGGCGACGGCCGGCCGGCTCTTCCCGACCTTCTCCGCCACCTCTTCCTGGGAAAGCGACGCGGCCGTCATGAGGGTCCGGTACGCCTCGGCCTCCTCCACAGGATTGAGGTCCTCCCGCTGTACGTTCTCGATCAGGGCTATCTCGAGCTTCTTCTCCGGGGTGAAGCTGCGCACCACCACGGGGACTTCCCGCAGGCCCGCCTTTTCGGCGGCTTTGTAGCGGCGCTCCCCGGCGACGATGAGGAAGGTCCCGTCGCCGCGGTCCTCCGCGATGACCGGCTGTATAATCCCGTGGAGCCGGATGGAGGCCGCCAGCTCCTCCAGAGCTGTCTCGTCGAAGTTCTTGCGCGGCTGGTCGGGGTTGGGGAACAGCCGTCCCAGGGGCACCCTGCGCAGGCCCTCGGCCTCGGCGGGCCGCGCCTCCCCTTCCCGGGTCTCCAGGGGGACTTCGACCTCGCTCTCCGGAATCAGGGCACCCAGGCCCTTGCCCAATCCGAATTTAGCCACGATCCAGGACCTCCTGGGCCAGCCGTTCGTAACTCTTGGCCCCTATACAGGACGGATCGTAGAGGCAGATCGGCATACCGTGGGACGGGGCTTCCGAGAGCCGCACGTTTCGGGGGATGATGGTGCGGAAGACCCGGTCCTTGAAGTACTGGGAGACCTGCTGAACGACCTGCTGGGCCAGCTTCGTGCGGGAGTCGTACATAGTAAAGAGGATACCGCTTATGCGGAGGCGGGAATTCATGCTGTTCTGCACGAGGCTCACCGTCTTGAGGATGAGCGTGAGGCCTTCCAGGGCGAAGTACTCGCATTGCAGGGGGATCAGGACCTCGTCCGCCGCGTTGAGTCCGTTCAGGGTCAGTATGCCCAGGGAGGGAGGACAGTCGATCAGGATGAAGTCGTACCGGCTTTTATCGGACGCCAGGGCCTTCTTGAGATAATCGTTCCGGTCCTCCCGGTCCACGAGCTCCACCGTGGCGCCGGACAGCTCGATGGAGGAGGGGACGAGATCCAGCCCCGGCACCTTCGTGGGCACGATCACGTCCGCCAGGGCAAGGGAGCCGGAAAGGACTTCGTAGATACCCCGGGCTCCGGCCTTGCCTCCGACGCCGCTCGTGAGGTTGGCCTGCGGGTCGAAGTCCACGAGCAGCGCTTTGCGGCCCGCCTGGGCGATGTACGCCCCGAGGTTGATGGCGGTGGTCGTCTTGCCCACCCCGCCCTTCTGGTTCACGAAAACAATGGTTCTGGCCATCCAATGATCCTTCCGCTGAAACAAGGCCGGCGGCCCTTCCTTCCAGGATCCCGCCGCCGGAGCCGGAGCCGCATTCTACCACAGGTGTCCATTCCGACGCTACCGAAGAGGGCAAACTTGACCCGGGGCGCCCTTGCCCAGTACAGTTATGGAAGGGCGCGACTTCTGAAATGGTTGCCGGCTTTTAGGGCCGCAGAATACGACGCCGCTTCCGGGCCCAGCTTGG
>CAYTYG010000418.1:0-2674 GCA_964441515.1 uncultured Treponema sp. | reverse complement strand
GTCCGCCATCCTGGCCCTGACCTTCACGAACAAGGCCGCCCGGGAGATGGAGGACCGGGTCAAGTCCCTAACGGGGCGCAAGCTCCAGAACCTCACGGTCTCCACCTTCCACGCCTTCGGGGTGAAGATCCTCCGCAGCCAGATCCACCTTCTGGGTTGGAGGGACAGCTTCTCCATCTACGACGAGACGGACCGCACCCAGCTCATCAAGGACTGCGCCCGGGAGACGGGCCAGCGCATGGAGAGCTTCGACGTCGCGGCCGCGGGGGCGGCCTTCTCCGAGGTGAAGACGCGCAGGAAGGTTTGGGACGGGGCCGACCTCTACGAAAAGGTCTTCGACGAGTACCAGGCCTCCCTAAAGGCCCACAACGCCGTGGACTTCGATGACCTCATCGTGAAGCCCATCGAGATCTTCGAGGCCTTTCCGGAGGCTTTAGCGAAGTACCGGGGGCAGTACCGCTACATCATGATCGACGAATTCCAGGACACCTCGAAGATCCAGTACCGCCTTCTCGGGCTCCTGGCGGACGACAACGTCTGCGTGGTGGGGGACGACGACCAGTCCATCTACTCCTGGCGGGGCGCCAACTACGAGAACATCCTCCTGTTCGAGCGGGACTGGCCCCACCGGAAGGAGATCAAGCTGGAGCGCAACTACCGCTCCACCTCCACGATCCTGGACGCCGCCAACGCCGTCATCGCCAACAACGAGAACCGGAAGGAGAAGTCCCTCTGGTCTCCCTCCCGGAACGGGGGTACCCCCATAGAGGTCTACACACCGGAGAACGAGGAAGCGGAAGCGGAGTTCATAGCCCGGGCGGTCAAGGAGGCGCGCCTGAAGGAGCGGGTGCCCTACAGCGATATCGGAATCCTCATCCGCACGAACTCCCTGACGCGACATCTGGAGGAGGCTCTCCTGGCGGAGAACGTCCCCTACAAGGTCTCCGGGGGCACGAGCTTTTTCCAGCGCAAGGAGATCAAGGACGTGATCTCCTACCTCCGTGTCATCGCCAACCCAACGGACGACGTGAACCTCGTTCGGATCCTCAACGTCCCCCGGAGGGGCCTGGGCCGCCGCGCCCTGGAGCACCTCCAGGAGAGGAGCCGCCGGGGCCCGGGCTCCCTCCACGCCGCCCTGGAATCCCTGGAGCTGGAGGGCGGCGGCGACTTTCCGGAAAAGGCGCGGGAGGACGCCCTGGGATTCCTGCGGACGATACGGGCTTTCCGGGAGGAGATCCTGGGGCACCGGAACCTGGCCGCCAAGGTGCGGAAGATGGTCGACGCCGTCGACTACTGGGGATACCTTGTCGCGGAGAACCAGCACAACGAGAAGGCCGCCAAGTGGAAATTCCTGAACGTCGAGAGCCTCCTTCAGTCCATGGAGACCTGGGAGAAGGACCCCGACAACCTGGACCCCTCGCTCTACAGCTGGCTGAACCGGATCTCCCTCATCACCCGGGACGACCTCTCCGAGGAGGAGGACGCGGGCAAGGTCAATCTCATGACCGTCCACGCCTCCAAGGGGCTCGAGTTCGAGGTGGTCTTCATCGCGGGGTGCGAGGACGGAATCATGCCCCACGCCCGAAGCCTGGCGGAGGGCGAGGGCAACATGGAAGAGGAACGCAGGCTCTTCTACGTGGCGGTCACCCGGGCGCGCCGGAAGCTCTACATCTCCGCGTGCCGCCAGAGGCGGAGGCAGGCCATGCCCGTGGACTGCGTTCCCTCGCCCTTCCTGTCCGAGATCCCGCCCCACCTCGTCTCATACTACGAGGAGACCGAGCCCACGAAGGAGGACGCGGACGCGGCCTTCGCGAACATGCGGGCCCTGTGGGAGAAGGACGCGGAGCCGGAAGGCGGGGGCGCCGGTCAGGAAGCCGGGGCCTGATTTCCGGGCGCGGGGACCTCGTAAGGAAAACCGGGCTCCCGGATCAGCATCCAGGTCAGCTCGTGCTTGTTGTGCCAGAGATGGACCACCCGGCCGCCCGGAATGGCCGCGAAACGGTCCGTGGTCCCGCGGTCGTACTTCTCGCCCTGCATCTTGATTGTGCAGACGAAGTTCCGGGCGAGCCCCGACGCGAGCCATTTCTCCACCCATTCGTATAGCACGGGGGGATAGCAGATCACGTCGGAAAGGAGCCAGTCCACGGGGCCGACGTCTTCGGGCTTCAGGGAAAAGGCGTTCCCCCTTCGGAACTCCACCCCGGGAAGGCCGGCTATCCGGCTTTCCAGGGGGGCGCGGTCCACCGCCAGGACGGAAGCCCCCAGGCCGGCCAGGGCCCAGGTCCAGCCCCCCGGGGAGGCCCCCGCGTCCAGGCAGCGGTCCCCGGGGCCGGGGCGGCTTCCCGCCAGGACCAGGGCTTCCCAAAGCTTACGGTAGGCTCGGCTCGGGGGGCCTTCCCGGTCTTCCCGGAAAAGGAGCTGTCCGTTCGGGAAGGGGCTCGAGCAGGCCGCCGAACCCAGGAGAAGGTTTTCGTCCAGGAGGGTGAAGGCCCCCATGGGTGCGGAGGGGGCGTCGAAGGGAAAGGCCTTGGGCTTTTCGGGAAGCCTGGGAAGCTTTTCCGCGATGAGGGCCGTCCTGCGGTAGAACCGCGCGGGGCGGGGCGCCCAGTTCCTCTGGACGGAGCGGAGCCGGGAGGCGGCTTCCCCCACGGAGGAGAACTCCAGGAGGAAGGGG
>CAYTYG010000417.1:0-2682 GCA_964441515.1 uncultured Treponema sp. | reverse complement strand
TCCAGCTCCTTGACCGCCAGGTCCGGGAGCTTGGAGTCGTTGTAGATCTTGCTGAGGGTGTAATGGGGACGGGCGTCCGTGGCGTCCTTGCGGATGGCCTCCTGGGCGGTCTTCTGGGCGTCCTTGGCGGACTGGATGCCGTCCGGGCTGTCCGGCGCCCGCTTATACCCTTCGTAGTAGGATTCCGCTATGTCCGACAGGGTCCGGGCGGCGAACCGATCCTCCCCGGGCGGCAGGGAATTCTGGGCGGAGGCGAAGGATTTCCGAGCCGAGGCGTAGTCCCCGGCGGACATGGACTCGCGCCCCTTCCTCACGAGCTCGCCTACGGTCCGCATCTTCTCCTGGACCTCCGCGCTCTTCCGGGCCAGCTCGGCGGCCTCCGCGCGCCTGCGGGCCGCCTCGGCCTCGGCCTCCGCCTTGCGGCGGGCCTCCTCCTCGGCCTTCCGGGCGGCTTCCTCCGCGGCTTTCGCGGCGGCCGGATCCCGGGCGGGCGTTGAGCCGGGGGATCCCCGCTCCAGGGTCTGCCCCAGCTTCGAGATGGTCTTCGACAGGGCTTCCTGTCCGCTCTTGCTCCGCTCGTCCTCGCTCTTGGCCCGCTCCTCCTCGGAGGCCTTCTTCCGGGCCTCCCCGTCGTCCGCGTCCTTGATGAGCAGGCGGTCCAGGAGGTCCAGGGACCGGTCGAAGTCCCCCTGGTCCAGGTAATCCCGGGCCAGCCGGAGGGTGTTGAGCCGCTCCCCCCCCGCCCCCCGCCCTCCCCGGAGGGCGAAGAACGCCCCAAGCCCGGCGGCCAGGAGGACCAGAACGATCGCGGCTATGATTACGGCGGCCTTCTTGTTCATCCGGAGTATCCTTTCACCTCAATCTTCCAGGATCAGTTCCTCTTCGTATCCCTGCAATTCCTCGGTTCCCGCGGACATGCTCTCCGTTTCCTCGGCGCTCTCCCGGAGGGATTGGGCCACGGCCTCCAGGAGGGCCTGCCGGGCCTGCTCCTCGGCCAGGCGGCGGGCTTCCTCCTCGGCGAGCCGGGCGGACTCCTCGGCCTCGGCCCGGCCCAGCCTCTCGACCAGCCTTCGTATGGCCTCCGCCTGGGGCGACCCGGGATCGAGGGTGAGGTAGACGACGTAGTCGGAGGCGGCGTCCTTGTGATTGCCCTGGGCCATCCGCGTGTTGGCGCGGTTCAGGAAGGGAGGGGCCCACTCCGGCCTTGCCTTGATCGCCTGTCCGTACATCTCCTCCGCGAAGGCGTTCTTGCCCTGGAGGATATAGATGTTGCCCAGGTGGTAGTAAAACACCGCGGGGGACAAAGTGGACGCGGCGGAAAGCCCGCTCCGGAAAGCCCGCAGGGCATCGTCGTAGCGGTCCAACAGCTGGTAGCAGGTGCCCAGGTAGAGCCATGCCCGCTCGTTCCTCGGGTCCTCCCTCGCGGCCTGTTCCAGAAGGGCGGCCGCTTCCCGGGGCTTGTTCTCCCGGAACAGCGTCTCCCCCCGGGCGAAGGACGCGGACTGGGCCGCCGCCAGGACCGCGGACGCGAAGCATAGCACGGCAAGGGCGCCGGCGCGCACGTCGCGGCATGACCTGAGCTTTCCACCCATCGTTCCGATTCCCTCCCGCGTTCCTTGCTGACAAGATCGGATCATCTGCTATACTATTGAAGTATATCTCGTCACGGTATATGCGAAAAGTAGGAGTGGGGATGTCATTCGTAGTGGTCTTGATCATCGTACTCGGAACGGGTGTGGGCGCCCTGGCCATATTCCTGATCCGGATGGTCGTGGCGCCGAAACAGCTGGCGGCGGTGAACGACCTCATACGCCAGGGCCGGCTGTCCTCCGCCTCCCGTATCGTACGCGGCATCATCGCGAAAACCCCGTCAAGCGCGCCTGCGCACTACTACATGGGGCTCATCTATTTGGCGGAGGAAAAACCCGAGCTGGCCCTCATGGAATTCCGCACCGTAAACCAGATAGGCCAGTTCGACAAGGATATTCCCGAGATAGAATTCCGCACCCGGATCGCGGGCCTCTACGAGAAATTCAACCAGGTGGAGGAAGCCCTGAAGGAGCATATCCTCCTGACGAAGCTGGAGCCCGCCACGGCCGAACACTACTACAACTGCGGCCGCCTCTTCGACGAACGCGGCAAGACGGACGTGGCGACGAAATACATACGGAAGGCCATGGAGCTGGACCCCCGGCACGGCAAGGCGCACGCCCGGCTCGGGCTCATTCTTTACAGGACGAAGCACCCCGTGGAGTCCCGGGCGGAGCTGGAAACGGCCATCAAGCTGGAACCCGAGCTTTACGAATCCTATTATTACCTCGGCAAGCTCCTCAAGGACGCGAACGATTATACCGCGTCCCTTTTGATGCTGGAGAAGGCCCAGAAGGATCCCGAACTCAAGGTAAAGGCCCTGGTGGAGCGCGGGGGCTGCTACATGAGCATGGGGTCCCTGGACAAGGCCGTGGTGGAGCTGGAGCGAGCCGTCAAGCTCGCCAAGGACGAATCCGCCCCGGAAGCGCTGTACGGGCGCTACTTCCTGGCCATGTGCTTCGAGAAGATGCGCAACCTGGACCGGGCCATCGAGCACTGGGAAAAGATATACGCCCGCAAGCCCGGGTTCCGGGACGTGGCGGAAAAGCTCACCCAGTATGTTACCGCTCCGGAAGAAGGCGCTCCTAAACC
>CAYTYG010000416.1:0-2689 GCA_964441515.1 uncultured Treponema sp. | reverse complement strand
CCTTTCCGTCTTCGATATAAACGCGCTTGACGGCGTTCCGGGTGTCCACGACGAGTTTAGCCTTGGAGACGATACGCTCCACGTCGAAGCAGGCGTGGTTCGTGGTGAACACCACGCAGTCCGCGGAGGATAGGACCTCGTCGGTGAGCTCCACCCCCTTCCAGGTCCTTCCGTGGTCGTCCGTCACCTCGGGGATGTAGGGATCGTGGTAGAGAACCTTGGCGCCCTTCCGGACAACTTCCTCCATGACCAGCAGGGCAGGACTCTCCCGTGGATCGTCTATATCTGGCTTGTAGGCCACCCCTAGGAAGAGGACCGTGGAGCCGTTCATTGCCTTCGCGTGTCTATTGAGCGCGAACATTATTTTATTCATCATCCGATGCGGCATCAGCGTATTGATCTGCCCCGCCGTGTGGATCATGGACAGGTCGAAATTATACTGTTTAGCAATATGTTCAAGATAGAAAGGATCTAGAGGGATGCAGTGCCCGCCTATGCCGGGACCCGGGTAGAAAGCCTGGAACCCGTAGGGCTTGGTCTTTGCGGCATCGATGACCTCCCATATGTCGATATCCATTTTACCGGATAAAAGGGCCATCTCGTTGATCAGGGAGATATTTATAAGTCGGTACGTGTTTTCCAATATTTTAACCATCTCCGCTACGCGAGGAGAGCTGACCAAGTGCAACCGTTCGATGGCAATAGAATACAACTCCTCGGCGATCCGTCGGGCATCCTTTCCCAGGGCTCCCACCACCTTGGGGGTGTTGTCCGTCTTGTAATCCTTGTTGCCCGGGTCCACCCGCTCGGGGGAAAAACAGAGCCAGAAGTCCGCCCCCTCCCGCATCCCGGATTCCCGCTCCAGGATGGGCTTCATGAAGTCCTCGGTAGTGGTCGGATACGTGGTGCTTTCCAGGGAGATGAAGGTTCCCTTCCTCATGTTCCGGCCTATGTCCACACAGGACGCTTCTATATAGCTCATGTCGGGTTTCTTGAACCTGTCCAGGGGCGTGGGTACGCAGACGATCACGGCGTCGCATTCCCGGATGCGGGAGAAATCCGTTGTGGCGGAGAGTTTTTTCCCGGAAACAACAGAGGCCAGATCCTCATCCTTGATATCGCCTATGTAGTTCCGGCCCGCGTTGACGGCTTCGGCTTTCTTCGAACTTTTTTCGAACCCCAGCACAGCAACACCCTTGCGGGCGAAGGCTACGGCAAGGGGAAGGCCTACGTAGCCCAGGCCTACCACTCCTACGGCGACAGTTTTATCGTTAATTTTTTTCAGGATCGAATCCAGATTGTCCATGATTGCTCCTAAATAAAAAACAGTGTAAAAGAAAAAGGTAAACTGTAAATAATACTACGCGGATGGAACCGAACTAGGCTCTACGATTATAATTCCGATCGACCCAATCCCGGTACGCGCCCGTCCTAACGGAGTCTATCCAAGGCTTGTTGTCCAGATACCACTGGACCGTCAAATCTAGCCCCTTTTCGAACCCTATTTTTCTATTCCATCCCAATTCCTTCTTTACCTTAGAGCAGTCGATGGCGTACCGCAGATCGTGGCCGGGACGGTCGGCCACGAACGTTATTTGAGAAAGGTTTTTATCCAGGTCCGTCTTCGTCTTCTCGGACACTATACGGCAAATCTCCTTGACCAAGGCCAGGTTTTCCCACTCGCTCTCTCCCCCGATGTTGTAGCTCTGGCCGGTCCTACCGTTTTTCAGGATAATCCATATCGCGTCGTTATGGTCGTCCACAAAAACCCAATCGCGCACATTGGCTCCCCTGCCGTAGACGGGAAGCTTCTTATCTTCCAAAAGATTAAGAACCATCAGGGGGATCAGCTTTTCCGGGAACTGGTAGGGACCGTAGTTGTTGCTGCAATTGCTCATCGTTACAGGAAGCCCGTAGGTGTGATGCCACGCCCGGGCCAGATGATCCGAAGAAGCCTTGCTCGCGGAATAAGGAGACCGGGGATCGTACGGGGTGGTTTCCGTAAAGAACCCATTGGGCCCCAAGGACCCGAACACCTCGTCGGTGCTCACGTGGTGGAACAGCGCATCGGATCGGATGGAACCGTCGGAGGTGCGCCAGCATTCCATCGCAGTCTCGAGGATGGTATATGTGCCCAATACATTTGTTTTGATAAAAGCCTCGGGCCCGAGTATCGATCTGTCCACGTGGCTTTCGGCCGCGAAGTGTACGACCGTGTCTATACCATAACGCTCAAAAACGTCTTTCAGACGCGATCTGTCCTCTATAGAGCCTTTCTCGAAAAAGTACCGTTCCCCTCCGAAGGTCCTATCAACATCCTCCAGGCTTTGGAGATTGCCCGCGTAGGTCAGGGCGTCGAAGTTGACAACGCGGCCCGTAAAATCAGGGGTTTGATTCAGCAAGGTCCGGATGAAATTGCTCCCTATGAATCCGGCCCCCCCCGTCACCAGAACGGAAGATAACGCGCGCTTCATGCCGTGTATCCTTTCTTGTTCTTCAAAGTATGCTCATTCTCTCAACACGGACAGCAGGTATTCGCCGTACTCGCAATTTCTAAGCTCCTCGGCCGCCCTGCCCAAAGCGGCCGCGTCTATCCATCGGTTCCTGAACGCGATCTCCTCCAGGCAGGCTATCTGATACCCCTGACGCTTTTGGATCGTATGAACGAACATGCCAGCCTCCAGAAGGC
>CAYTYG010000415.1:973-2695 GCA_964441515.1 uncultured Treponema sp. | reverse complement strand
AGCCAGGAAATCCGGGAAAGCCGAGACGACGGGCGTTCCCGCGGGGATGTACAATTCCTCGGCGGCCGAGGGCAGAACCCTACCGAGGACCTCGCCGGGGCGGACGTAGGGCGGGAAAAGGGAGGCATCCAGGCCAAGACGGACAGCGGCATCGGCGGCCCATACGTACGGCTCGTAGTATGGATCCGCGAGATAGGAAGAAGCGGTCCCGCAGATCCGGAAGGCCGCCCATTCCGGGCAGGAGAAGAACTTGGACGTCCGGGCGAAATCCGCCGGCCGGTTTTCCGCCAGCCAGAGAACCTTGGGAAGGTAGAACGAGGGATCCAGGGGAAAGCCGAGGAGCTCGGAGGCGCGGTCGGCCTGGCCTCGGGCACGGCGGTCCATCCAGGATATCGCGCGTCCGGCCGGATTTCCCTCCCGGTCGACAGGTACGACCGTGGGGCCGTTCCCGCTGACGGCTATGGCCCTGAGGTCCCCCTTAAAGGAATCCAGGAGGGAGCGCGCGCATTCCGACAGGGCCCGGAGCCACTCGGAAGGCTCGGCTTCCCAAGCCGCTTCCCCTTCCCCCCGGTAGAGGGAGACGGGGGATCGTGCAGAGGCTGCGAGCCGGCCGTCCTCCCCGATCAGGGCGCCCTTGACGGATGAGGTTCCGATGTCGAAGGTCAGGTACACGGGCTAGACCCTTTCCCGGCCCAGGATGGTCCGCATGTCGCAGCGTTCCGCCCATTGGCAGGACGCGCAGGAGGCCCCCGGACACTCAAAGAAGTCGGGGGAACGCTCCAGCTGTTCTATATGCCAGGATAGTTCTTCTATATAGCGTTCCAGGGCACCCTTCTTCCGTTCGGCTTCCTCCCTCCGTTCTCGGTACTTCCGGGAGAGACTACGGCGGGCGGACTGCCCGCTCCGGTCGTTGCGGGCCAGGCTGAAGAGTTCGGAGATCTCGGAAAGCGTGAGGCCGTAATCCTTCAGCTGCTGTATCCGCTTCAGCCGGATCACGTTGCGGTCCGAATACCTGCGGTGCGCTCCGTCGCACCGGTTCATCGGCTCGATGAGGCCCAGTTCTTCGTAGTACCGGACGGTTCTGGAGGTGATTCCGAACATTCTAGCGAGGTCGCCGATGCGGAAGGAAGAATCGGAGGGCATGAATCGTACCTTTCACGTAAAGTTGCGGACGCGTAAGCCTCGGGGCTATGTACCCGCTTTTTTCGGCCTCAGTATAGTACTACCGTCCGGGAATGAAAAGACGAGAGGACGGTTGAAAGCGTCCGGTTGAGAAGGGAGATATTGTATGAAAGATTCGAGACGGGCCTTGCTTGTATTTCTTGCCGCAACGGTTCTCCTGGCTGCGTCCTGCGGGGACGGGAAGCCCCGGGGGGCGACTCCTTCCGAGGCCTCCGGGAAGCCGGCCTTCCAGTCCGTGGCGGTGTTCGTGCCCGGAGTCATGTCCGGAAGCCCTATATACGAGATGCTGGCCGAGGGGGCGAAGGGGGCGGCGGAGTCCTTCCCGGGCGCCAAGGTTCGCGTCGTGGAGGCGGGCAACAACCAGGCGGAATGGCTGGACAAGCTTACGGCGCTGGCGGCATCCGGCGAGTTCGACCTCATCGTCACTTCGAATCCCGCCCTTCCGGAGCTCTGCGCAAAGGTGTCGGAGTCCTATCCCAAGCTGAGGTTCTTCGTTGCGGACTCCTATCTTGCCGGAAATCCCGCCATCCACACGGTTCT
>CAYTYG010000415.1:0-963 GCA_964441515.1 uncultured Treponema sp. | reverse complement strand
GATATATCGTCGGATACCTGGCGGGCTTGATAACCACCTCCTCCCTGCCCGGCGCCAATCAGGACAAAAAAGTGGGCATGGTCATCGCCCAGACCTATCCGACCCTGGACAAGCTTATACGTCCCGGGTTCGAGTCCGGGCTCCGGGCCGTCGATCCCGCGATCACACTGGACGTGCGCGTGGTCGGAAACTGGTACGACGCCAACCGGGGATCGGAGCTGGCCGGGGCGCTCATAGAATCCGGGGTGGACGTTATTCTTCCCATAGCGGGGGGGGCCGGGCAGGGCGTGCTATCCGCTTCCAAGGAAAAGGGAACCTACGCCGTGTGGTTCGAAGGAAAGGGCTACCCGAAGGCGCCGGGTACGATACTCGGGTGCGCGGTGCTGGACCAGGAGAGGCTCGTGCGGGAAAGGGTCTCGGCCCTGCTGAACGGCGACGCCTCCCTTTTCGGAAGGGCGGAGGTGGCCGGAATAGCGGGCGGATACATAGGGTTCGATCCCGAAGGGGAGGCCTACAAGAACCTGCCGGAGAATCTGCGGTCCCGATTCGAGGCCGCCGTGGAATCCCTTCGCAAAGGGTCCCCTTCTTTCCCAATCAACGGATTCTGATCGATGGACGACATTCCCGCCCTGGAGTGCCAGGGTATTTCCAAGTTCTTTCCCGAAACCGGCACCCTGGCGAACGACGGAATCTCCCTGCGGCTGAACGCCGGGGAGATACACGCAGTGGTCGGCGAGAACGGCGCCGGCAAAAGCACGCTGGCGCGCATTCTCGCGGGGCTCGATCGCCCGGACTACGGGGAGATGCGGGTGCGCGGGAAGGTCGTTCGTTTTCTGCGGCCCCGGGACGCGGAGCGCTGGGGTATCGGGATGGTTCCACAGCACTCGCTCCTGGCGTCCGGGCTCACGGTGGCGGAAAACGTGATCCTAGGGCATGAACCGAGATTCCTGAAGGCCTTCGTGG
>CAYTYG010000414.1:2473-2700 GCA_964441515.1 uncultured Treponema sp. | reverse complement strand
GAGAGAGGCCATGCCCTCCCCCTCGATCGGGATGATCCGGATCTTCTTGGTGGTGGCCAGGTCCATGACCGTGGAGTTGGGGATGCCGGAGGTCACGAAGGCGGCGTCCACCATGCCGTTCCGCATCTGGTCGATGGCCTCGCCGTAGTTGAGGTAGTCGGGGCGGATGTCGCTGTAGGTCATGCCGTGGGCCTCGAACATGAGGCGCGCGTTCACCTCGACCCCGG
>CAYTYG010000414.1:0-2463 GCA_964441515.1 uncultured Treponema sp. | reverse complement strand
AGTTCGGGGCCCCGACGCCGACGCGCTTGCCCTTGAGGTCCTTGAAGGTCTTGATGCCGCTGGATTCCAGGGTGACAAGCTGGACGTAGTTCGGGTACAGGCCCATCAGGGCGCAGAGGTCGGTCTTGGGCGGCTGTCCCTCGAAGGCGCCGAAGGACTTGTAGGCCTGGAGCACCGCGTCGGACATGACGATGGCCAGCTCGGCCTTCTGGTTCAGGATAAGGTTGATGTTCTCTACCGAGGCCCCCGTGGACTGGACGGAAGACCGGTACCCGAGGTCGGTTCCCACCACGGTTCCGATCCCGCCGCCTATAGGATAGTAGAGCCCGCTGGTGGGTCCGGAAGCCACGGTGATGAAGACTTGGCTCTTGTCGATCGCGGCTTTGTCCTCGGCTTTCTTCTGCCCGCAGCCGACGGCCAGGACCGCCAGGACCGCGAGGATCGGAAACTTGGTCCAATGTTTCATACAAGCCCTCCATTGCGAAGATAGGAATGGAGTAACAGATCCCGTGCCAAATTTCCCCGCATGGACGCTTTTTAGGAAAAAAATATATCTATTTATTATATATAGATTTAAATAAGAATAAAAGGATCAAGCCGGGGCGACGGGCTCGGGCTTCTTTTTTTCCCCCGATGAAAACGGCAAATACTGCCGTGGGCGGCATTTTATGCCGGTTCAGGGGCCCTTGAGGCCGTACTCCTCGATCTTGTACCGAAGCCCACGCTCGCTTATGCCCAGGGCCTCCGCCGTAGCCTTCCGGCGGCCCCCGAAACGGTCCAGGGTGGCCCGGATCAAACCGCGTTCCACATGGTCCAGCCTCAGTCCGGCCAGGCGGCGGAAGGCCCCCTCCTCGGTCGGGTCGGGGGCCGCGGACGCCTCCTTCCGGAACTCCCCGGGAAGGTCCTCCAGCCCCAGGACGGGGGTGTCCGCAAGGAGCACGCCGTGTTCCAGGAGGTTCGCAAGCTCCCGGACGTTCCCGGGAAAGCGGTATTCCAGGATGAACCGGCGCACCTCCTCCGTGACCCCCCGGACTTCCCGGCCCAGCTCCCGGTTGAAGCGGGCGATGAAATGGTTCAGGAGAAGGGGGATATCCTCCCGGCGCTCCCGCAGGGGCGGCACCCGGATCTCCACCACGTTGAGGCGGAAGTAGAGATCCCGCCGAAAGGTTCCGGCGGCCACCGCGTCCGCGAGATTCGAATTCGTCGCGGCCACCACCCGGGCGTTTACCTTGACCGGCTCGTTTCTCCCCAGGGGCACGATCTCCTTCTGCTGGAGGACCTGGAGGAGCTTCACCTGGAGGGCCAGGGGCATGTCGGCTATCTCGTCCAGGAAGATGGTCCCGCTCCCGGCGAACTCGAACTTGCCCTCCTTGGCGTCCAGGGCGCCCGTGAAGGCTCCCCTCCGATACCCGAAGAGCTCCCCCTCCAGGAGGGCCTCCGGTATGGCGCCGCAGTTCACGGCCACGAAGGGCTCGCCCTTCCTCCGGCCCCCGTAGTGGAGGGCCCGGGCGATCAGGTCCTTTCCCGTTCCGCTCTCCCCGCGCACCACCACCGTGGTGTCCACATCCTTCAATTTTTCCACCAGGTCGAAGACCCGGCGCATGGCGGGGCTCTTCCCGACGATGTTTCCGTACCCGTAGCGCTCCTCCAGCTCGTGGCTCAGGTATTCCACCTTGCGGTGCAGGCCGCGGTATTCCAGGGCCTGCCCGGCGGCGGCCAGGAGGGCTTCCGTGTTCAGGGGCTTGACCAGGTAGCCGTAGGCCCCGAGCCGCATGGCCTCCACGGAAGACTCGATGGAGCCGTAGGCGGTCATCATGACGACCACGGGAGGGTCCGGCAGGCGCCTCAGGGACTCCAGGATTCGGATCCCGTCCATCTCCCCGACCCGGAGGTCCAGGAAGCAGAGGTCGAAGCCCTCATCCCCGGCCAGGCGGAGTCCTTCCTCGCCATCCGTGGCGGTCGCCACGGAATAGCGGTCCTCCAGGGCGAAAGCCAGGGAGGAGCAGATCGCGGCCTCGTCGTCGATGATGAGTATCCTGTCCATGCCTACGCTCCTTCCCGGGGGAATTCCATGATCATGGAGGTTCCCTGTCCCTTCAGGCTCTCTACTCTCAGGGTCCCGCGGTTTTCCTCGATATACTGCCGGGTCAACGGGAGCCCCAGGCCCAGGCCCTTGGCTTTCGTGGTGTAGAAGGGCTCCAGGGCGCGGGCGATCTCCTTGTCCGTCATGCCCACCCCCCGGTCCCGCACCGCCACGCGCACGGTATCCGGCCCCGCGAGGGCTTCGAGGAGGATCTCGGTCCGGTCCTCCCCAGCCCGGAGGATCTCCGGGTCCAGCTCGTCCAGGGCGTCCGCGGCGTTCAGGACGAAGTTGAACACGCACTGCTTGAACTGGTCCCGGTCCAGTACGGCATAGAGCCCCCGGGCGGCCTTCCCTCGAAGGCGGTAGCCCCTCCGGCCGAC
>CAYTYG010000413.1:0-2719 GCA_964441515.1 uncultured Treponema sp. | reverse complement strand
GTTGATGTCCACCTCGACCTCGCCGTAGTCGTTCAGGAACCGGTCCGAGAGGGCTATGACCAGGGCCAGGAATGCGGCTATCCCCGCCGTCGCGAGGGGGCCTACCAGGAGCGGACTCACGGGCGCCTCCTCACTGCACGGCTATCATGCCGGAAAAGCCGATGAAGGCCATGGCCATGAAGCCTATGGTCACCAGGGTGATGCCCGTGCCCTTCAAGCCCGCGGGCACGGGGTTGTTCTCGATGCGCTTGCGTATGCTCGCCAGGAGGGCTATGGCCATCCACCACCCGAGCCCGCTCCCGGCCCCGAAGGCCACGGACTGCAGGAAGCCGTAGGAGCGTATCTGCAGGAAGAGGATCGCGCCCAGGATGGCGCAGTTCACCGTGATTAGGGGCAGGAAGATCCCCAGGGACATGTAGAGCGCCGGGGACACCCGGTCGATCACCATCTCCAGGATCTGCACCACCGCCGCGATCACGATGATGAAGATGATGAACGAGAGGTACTCGATGTCCAGGGGAACGACTATATAGCGAAGGACGGCCCAGCTGACGGCGGCGCAGATGGTCATGACCACCGTGACCGCCAGCCCCAGGCCGGAGGCGCTCTTGCGGTCCTTGGAGATCGAGATGAAGGAGCACATTCCCAGGAAGCTGGACAGGAGGATGTTGCTGGTGAAGATGGAGGCGAAGAAGAGGACGACGGGGTTCACGAGGGGCTGGGGATTCATTTCGATCCTCCCATCCCGGGGCCGCCGGGCGCGGCCGCCGGCGGGGCCGGAGGTTTGGGAGCCGCGGCCGACGCGCGGGCGGCCGCCATCCGGGCTGTCTTCCGGGCCGCCTGCCCGGCCTGCGCCGCCTTGCCCCCCCACAGGACGAAGGCCAGGAGGAAGAAGGCGCTCGGGGCCATGATCATGATGGTCCAGGGCGTGAAGCCCGCGGGCATCACCCGGAACCCCAGGACGGTCCCGAAGCCCAGGGCCTCCCTGACCACGGCCAGTACGACGAGCACGGCCATGTACCCGAGGCCGCTCGTAAGCCCGTCCCAGAAGGAAAGCCCCGGCTTGTTGGCCTGGGCGAAGGCCTCCGCCCGCCCCATGATGATGCAGTTGGTGATGATCAGCCCCACGTAGGGCCCCAGCTGCTTGGAGGCCGCGGGAAGGTAGGCCCGGAGGAGTATGTCGATGAGGATGACGTAGAAGGAGATCACCAGGACCTGCAGGATCATGCGCACCTTGCGGGGTATGGCCTTCTGCATGGCCGAGAGGGTGGCGCCGGAAAAGGCGGTGGCCAGGCTTACCCCGATTGTCATGATGAGGGTGTTGCGGACGGAGTTCGTCACGGCCAGGGTGGAGCAGATCCCCAGGACCTGGATGAAGACCGGGTTGTTGGTCCAGAGGTTTTCCCGGAGTATGTTCATGGTCTTGGAGCTCATCGGGCGCCTCCCGCCAGGGCCTTGAGGGCCCGGATCCCCTTGTTCACGAGAACCTCCATGGCGGCGCTCGTCCGGGTGGCTCCGGAGATGCCGTCCGCCCGGGCGTTGTCCGGGTCGGGGTCCCCGACGCCCCGGGACTCCGCGCCCGAGACGATCCGCACGCCCCGGTCCCCAATCCGTTCGCCCCGGAACTGCTCCCGGAACCAGGCCTCCTCTATGCGGCCGCCCAGGCCCGGGGTCTCGTTCTGGGCCACGACCTGCAGGCCCGAAAGGCGCTCCGCCCGGGAGTCCGAGCCCACGACGGCGGTGATGGACCCCCAGACCCCCGCGGCCGTCACGCGCACGGCCAGGTATTCCGCCCCATCCGCCCGGGCGCGGTAGACCCGCTCGGCCTCGGACCCGGCGGGCGGCTCCTCCTCCCTCACCGCGGAGGAATACAGGGCCAGCGCCTGGGCGGGGCTCGAATAGGAAAGGCCCAGGGCGTCCAGGACCGCGGCCTGCTCGGCGAAGAGGCGGTTCTCCGCGGCCCGGGCGCGGGTGGCCTCGTTGGCCAGGGACAGGAGAAAGACGAAGGCCGCGCACACCGCGAACGTGAAGGCTACGACGTAGGCCGGGGAGTCCTTCTTCATTTTACTTCCCCCTTGCCGGCGTCCCGCGCCGCGCCGGGCGGAGGGCCCCCCGCCCCGGGAGCGGCGCCGGCGTCGGCCTTGGCCTTGCGCGCTTCCTTACGGCCCGCTACGAAGTCGTCGATCCAGCTGGCGAAGGTGTTGCCGAAGAGGACCGCGAAGCTCGTCCCCTCGGGGAAGGCGCTGAAGGTTCGGAGTATCACGGCCGTCAAGCCTATCAGGGCCCCGTAGGCCCACTGGGACGCGGGTTTCTTGGGCGCCGTCACGGGGTCCGTACCCATGAAGACAGCCACGAAGAGGAAGCTCCCCGCCAGGAGCGAGGCCGGGGGCAGGGCCGAAGGGACGCCCGAAAACCAAAGGACGGAGGCCAGGACGCCCCCCGCGGCCAGCTCGGAGAGGAGGATGCGCCAGCTGGCGGTCTTGGTCGATACGAGATATACCGCGGCCAGGGCGATGAGTACGGCCGGGGACTCTCCGATCGAGCCGGCCCGCAGGCCCGAGACAAGGTCCAGGATCGGGACGGATGCGCCCGATCGGAAGGAGGCCAGGGGCGTGGCCGAGGCCAGGGCGTCCGGCCTTCCCAGGAGGCTTCCCGCGCCCGCACCGAAGCCTCCCGCGGGGACGAAGGACCGGCCCAGTACGGTAGCGAAGGAGATGTA
>CAYTYG010000412.1:0-2754 GCA_964441515.1 uncultured Treponema sp. | reverse complement strand
CGGGTGTTAAAAAAAGCCGCCCCCGGGGGGCGGCCGGAAACGCGGGGCAGGGCGGCCGCGCGCCGCGGCCGCCCTGTTGCTCATAGGTGCAGCCTGGTCTCCAGGGTGATCACCGGTATCATCTTCGGCGTCACCCCGTCGGATTCGTAATCGATCTCGCCGTCCGGGGTTCGGGCCGCGGAGGTGCTGAAGATGAAGGCTATATCCAGGTTCGGCGTCTTGGGAACCGGGAAAACGATCTCGCCCCGGAGGGTGGTGTCCGCGTCCAGGAGCCTTAGGCCGCTTCCGTAGAAGAGATCCCGGGCCAAGCCCCGCTTCTCGTAGGAGATGGAGCCGTAGATGTCCACGACGGGTATTAGGCCCTTCCGTATGACAAGCTTGGCTACGAAGTAGTCCTCGTTCGCGACCTGGTCCGCGAGGCTGTCCGCGTCGAAGGACCAGGGCCAGAAGTATCCCAGGTTGAAGGTGAGCTTTTCTCTAAGGAAAGTGAAGCCGCCCTCGCCGTAGATGCCCATGACATCGGGCTCCTCGTCGTAGTCCGCGGCGCCCGTCAGGTAATCCGCGTACTCCTGGGCGTAGGCGCCCTTGTTCCGGTCGTAGGAGGAGTCGAAGAACGCGGGCTTGAAGGCCCCGGTGAAGTACCGGAACTCCAGGCGCCAGTCCAGGAAGGCCACGTTGCCCAGGAGGCCCGTAGCGGCCCCCCAATTCTTGAGCCTCCCATCCGACCAGAGGATGTCGTACTGAAGGCCGGGCCGCACGGCTCCCAGGGCCTCGCGGGTGTAAGGCATCATCGCCGAGGCCTCGGCGAACCAGCGCAGCCCCAGGGTCTCGCTGTTCCTCAGGATGGGCAGGTCCATGTCCAGACCGAAGGCCAGGAAAACGGGATCCCCCGCCAGGTCGGGATCGGCCAGCCCCCGGGCCGGGAAGAAGTCCGCCACTCCCTGGAGCCCGACGGAGAAGGGGAAATCCTTGACCGGGAAGAAGAAGAGGCGCCCCCCCGCCAGGGAAGGATCGGCCAGGTCGTTCGTCACGACCTCGAACCCCATCCTTTTTCCCGTGACGCCCATGTTGAGCCCAATGCGCCGTATGGCCGGGAAATCCGCGTCGTTGGCGTAGTTCCGCATCACCAGCCCGTGGCCCAGGGTCATGGTGTTCAGGTTTCCGATCTTGAGATAGAAGGGGTCCTCCAGCTGGGTTCCGTACTCCAGGAAACGGATCTTGAGAGCCAGGTCCTGGAGGGCGTCCACCGCCGCCTTGCCGGTGTTGTCGGCCCATCCCACGTCCGTCCCGAAGGACCACTCGTCGTTGCCCCCCGGGCGGTACCAGTCGTCGGAGTCTAAGAGGTTCGAGGTGTAGATGATCGGGAGGTAGAGCCCCATGCGTAGCTTGCCGATCTTGAAGACCGGCTGGATGACGGCCTTGGAATAGGTCGTGGTATTGATGGTGACCGATCCGATCTCGAAGCCCATCACTTCCTTGAGCCAGGAGACGAAGGGGCTCTCCCGGGCCGGGGCCTCGGTTTCTTTCCTTTTCGGGGGCTCTTCTTCCGCTCCGGCATCCTCGGGTTCCGGGGCCCCCTCCGGCACGGACTGGAGCTTGGAGGGATCAATCTCCACGTCCCCGTACTCGGATGCGTACTGCTCCGGCGTGAAGGGCCGGGGCTGGAACACGGGGCCGAAGAAATCCGCGAACTCTCCGGCTCCCACGAGGATGGAGTCCAGGACGGACCCGTCCGCGGCCAGCTTGGCGAACTGCACGGAGCCCTTCGCGACCAGGAGCAGGTTCTTGGCGCCCTCTTCCACGGCGAAGGTAAAGTCCGTTCCCCGGACGCCCGCCACGGTGGACGTCGAGCGGATCTCGTACAAGCCGCCCTTGGCGGCCACGGCCCGCACCTTCCCGCCCAGGAGGGAGAAGGAGTTGGCCTCCTTGACCGTCCGGGCCACGGCATCCACCCGGAAGGAGGTTCCTTTAGCCAGCTTGACCAGGGAGCCGTTGGGGGACAGGCGGAGTTCCGCGGTCGTGGAGGGGCCCGTCTTGACCAGGGAGCCGACGGCGATTGCGTCCTCTTCCGCGATTCCGGAGGGGTAGGCGAGGGTCACGCCCCTCGGCGTCACGACGGTGAGTTCCGTTCCGTCCACGAATTCCAGGATCATGGCCGGGCCGGCCTGCGCGAAGGCGAGGGCGGGAACCAGGGCCAGCAAAAGTATCGTCATCATCGAACGCAGTTTCATAGCGTCCCCCTTGGCAGGGTACCGGGAATGCGCGGCCGCGCATTCCGGCACCGGGTTAGAACTTGATCGAACACTGGATGCTCGAGGTAACATCGTAGTCTCCGGGCCCCGCGTATTTCAGGTTGTAGACAAGCGACAGCACGGCCGCTCCCGTATGGTAGTTGATCTGGGCGGTGATGACCGCGTCCTCGGGGGAGAAGATATCCGGGAAGAACCCGTCGTCCCGCCCAAGGAAGTATTTTTCCCAGACCGCGTCGAAGGAGAAGCCTCCCAGGACGCCCTCTCCGAGGGAGGCTACGGCCCGGAGGTGCGGGTAGTCCGCGGCGTTTCCCGTGGGCGTTCCGGGTATCTTCTCGAAGGGCCCGTCCAGGGAGGTCTTGAAGACTATCTTGTCCTCCAGTACGGAGACGCCCAGGGAGCCGAGCCAACCGACATAGCTGTCCCCGACGGGTTCCGCGTTCAGGATGTCGTATTTCGCGGCCCGGTAGAGGTCGTAGTTGGCGTCGAAGTAGACGGGGATGAA
>CAYTYG010000411.1:0-2755 GCA_964441515.1 uncultured Treponema sp. | reverse complement strand
CGCGGACCGTCCGGGGGCGGACAGGAGGGGCGGGGGGGCGGGGGCCTCCGCGGCGGGGACGGGGGCCGATTTTTCCAGGAAAAATCCGCGCCAGGGCTCACCGGCCGCGGAATCCCAAACCGCGTACTTTCCCCCCTCGGCCCTGTACATGTGGGCGTCCTTGAAGACGACGATACGGGCCACGAGGTAGACCCCCCGGGACTTCATCTCCCGGACGTAGGCCTCCACGTCCAGGGGGTTCACGGAGCGCCCCAAGCGGCGGACGATCTCGGACCGGGGCTCGAAGCGCAGGCGGCCCATGTCGTCCTTGAGGTCCACCACCACGCTGTCCAGGTTGTGGGTCTCCAGGATACCCAGGTACTTGGCCCGGCTGGCGGGGTTCACCATGAATCCCGTCTGGAGGTAGAGGCCGTGGCGTCCCTCCGCGGCGGCGCGGTGGGGCTTGCGGTTCCGGAACGCCGTCAGCCAGAGCTCCGAGAGCTGGACGGGGCGGCCGGAGGAGTCCTCCAGGAAGACGGACTCCAGCTGCCCCAGGGATTCCCGGGACGCCCCCAGGACGGAGCGCAGGATATCGAGCTCCGAGGTTGTCCTTCCCGACCGGGGATCGAAGCGCCGTATCTCCCCGTCCGTGACGTAGAGCACCCCGTCTTCCCGCACCTGGAGACTCTCGAAGCAGGCGAAATCCCGTTCCTCCCGGTAGTCCCGGGAGAAGGACCGTGCCGCGGAGTTCCAGGAGTAGAGCCGGGGCAGGAAGGAATTGGCCGCCCAGATCCGCGCCCCCCCGGGACCCTTGACCGCCGCGATGTCGGACACCTCGTCCGCACCGTCGGAGCCCGACGACTTGTCCAGCCCCGGGGCCTCGGTCCAGGAGGCGCCGCCGTTTCCGAGGGGGCGGGTGAAGACCCCCTTGATCGGGTGGGAGGCGAAAATAAGGTTTTCGGGGCCCGAGACCACGGCCACGGCCTTGAGCCCCGTGGTCCAGACGGGCGAGGGGGCCAGGGCCGTCCACGTCCTTCCGCCGTCCCGGGTCAGGTACACCGAGTCCTTCGTGCAGGCCGCGAGGGTTTCGGGGTCGTAGGGATCCATCTCCAGGTCCTTGAGGTCCTGGATCTCCCGGGAGAAGCTCTTGATGCCCCTGTCGTAGCGCTTGATCGTCTTGACCGGCAATCCGCGGTTCCGCTCCTCGAAGACCTTGAGATCCGCCGTAAAGACGACGCCCCGGGAGCCGAGCAGGTACCACCCGGAGTCCGCCTTGAGGATCTTCTTGACCTCCCCCCCCAGCCAGAGGGGCCGAACCGAGCCGTCCCGTTCCAGCCGGTAGAGCCCCGTGTCGTAGCCCGCCAGGGTTTGGGCGCCCAGGGCGGCGGGAAGGAGCAGAAGGAGGGGAAGGAGGAAAAGCCGGGCGGCGTATCGGGGTTCGGTACGAGGCATGGGGGAGGCACTCCATGAAAAGCGGCGCGGCCGCGGATCCGGGGCTAGCCGGTAAGGATACGGCATCGCCGTCCGTGTTAGGTATAATATCGGCCGAAAGCCTCCGGGGGAAGAGCCGAAGAGCCCGGGAAACTCAGGGAGCCCTGCGCCTCACCGCCAGGACCTTGTCCTCGGCGGCGCCCTCGGACTCGAAGCGCTTCTTCTCGGACTGCCAACACCACTCCTGGGCGGAGAACTCGGGCTCCCCGGCCTCCCGGGCCCTGCGCTCCCAAACCCCCGAGGGGGTGAGCACCCGGGCCTTGACCGTGTCCCGGAAATAGGCGTTCAGGATGGCCAGGACGCGGTCCCGCGCCGAGGGGTCCGGCACGGGGAACAGGAGCTCGATGCGGCGCTCCAGGTTGCGGGGCATCCAATCCGCGGAAGAAAGATAGATCTCCTCCGCCCCCCCGTTGCGGAAATAGAAGACCCGGGAATGCTCCAGGTAGCGCCCCACCACGGACACCACCGTGATGTTTTCCGAAAGCCCCGGCGCCCCCGGGACCAGGACGCAGATGCCCCGGACGTTCAGGAGTATCCTCACCCCCTTGCGGGAGGCGCGGTACAGGGCGGAGACCACATCCGTGTCGCAGAGGGAGTTCATCTTGGCCATGATGAGCCCGGGCGCCTCCGGGGAGCTCCAGTCGGCCTCCCGGTCTATCATCGCGATCAGCCGCTTCTTCAGGTCGAAGGGCGCCATGGCCAGGGTCTGGAGCTCCTCCACGGCGGACAGCCCGGTCAGCATGTTGAAGAAAAGCCCGGCCTCCCGGCAGAGGACGGGATGGATGGAGAAGAAGGACAGGTCGCTGTAAAGGCGTGCGGTCTTGTCGTTGTAGTTGCCCGTGGACAGGTGGACGTAGCGCAGGATGGAGCCGTCCTCCTCCCTGCGCACAACGAGGCAGGCCTTGGCGTGCACCTTGAGGCGTGCCACGCCGTAGACGACCACGGCTCCCGCCTGCTCCAGCCGGGAGGCCCACTCTATGTTCTTGGCCTCGTCGAAGCGGGCCTTGAGCTCCACCAGGACCGTCACTTGCTTTCCGTTGCCCGCCGCCCGGGTGAGGGACCGGACCAGCGGGGAGTTCCCGGAGGTCCGGTAGAGGGTCATCTTGACGGCCAGGACGTTCGGGTCGTCCGCGGCGGCCCGGACGAACTCCTCCACCGGGGAGAAGGACTCGTAGGGCACGTGCAGAAGGAGATCCCGCTTGCGGATCTCGTCGAAGATCGAGTTGTCCTCGGAGAACTCGTAGCCCTCCACGGGCTTCTGGGGAGGGTACTTGAGACGATCGAA
>CAYTYG010000410.1:687-2759 GCA_964441515.1 uncultured Treponema sp. | reverse complement strand
GGTGCGCCGGCTGCGGGGATTGTCGTCCCCTACGGGTATCATCTCGAGGATCCCCGGGTCAGAATCGGTAGCGGAGGGCGAGGCCTCCGGACCACAGGAAGCGGGTGGAGGGTATCAGGGACATGCCCGCGCCCAGCTCCAGGGCCACCTCGACGGGCGCCGTCTCGAAGCGGTGGCGTATCCCGAAGGGTATCCTCACCCCGATCTGGGGCGTGTCCGATCCTATGCGCATCTCCGCGCCGATTCCCACGAAGGGCGGGAGGTCCAGATCCTTTATGAACAGAACCCCGGGAAACCACCAGACGTAGTTTCCCTGTATCGTGAAGGAGCCGGAATCCTCGGAGTCCCGGTCGGAGGGCGTGAAGTTCCAGGCTGTCTTGAACTCCAGGGCCTGGGATTCCGCCATGTCAACCTGGAACGTGATCCCCGTAGGCTCCCCCAGGAACAACCCGAGGGCGAAACCGGTCGTGTCGATGTCCACGTCTATCTTCACCCGTTTCTTCTTTCCTTCCTGCGCGAGGGCCGGGGAGGCGGCCAGCATGGCTAGGATGAGGGCGCAGGCCAAAGGCTTCATTCTTTGCATGGTTTTCCACCGAATAAAAAAATTCCGCTCGCCGAGAGGCGACATTTTTAAAATATCCATTTTTCCGGGAAACGGGAAGACCGCCCGCTCGAACCGAGAACCCTATTTTTCCTTGTCCCGCCGATACACGGCGTTACCCGGTTCTCGGGCCCAGCCCGTATATGTGCCGGCTCACTTCCTCCAGGCCGTTCCGGATGCCCAGGGAATCGATGCGCTCCAGGAGGTCCTTCCGAAGTGCCGGGTCGGAGAGTATCTCCTGGACTTTGTCCACGATCTGGACGGGGTCCGTGAGATACCAGCCCGCCTTGTTCGCCGTGACGAACTGGACGTTTCCCCTCTCCTGGCCCCGGACGTAGTAGGACACGATGAGGGGTTTCCGGAGGGCCAGGGTTTCCATGACGGTCGCGGGGCCGCCCTTGGTCACCACGCAGTCGGCCATGGCCATGAGGTCCGCCATGAAGTCCACGAACCCGAAGATCCTCAGGTTGGAGGCCCCCTTCCGGGAACGGATGTCCCGAAGGAGCCGGCGCAGGAGGAGGTTCTTGCCGCAGACCGCGGCGATCTCCCCCTCGAACCCCCGATTCAGGGCCTCCCGGACGATCCGGTCGGAGCGGGGAAGCCCGTCCCCGCCCCCGGCCAGCAGGAGGAGGGGCCTGTCCGGGTCGAATCCGTATTTAAGCTTGAGTCCCCGGACCTCTTCCGGGGATCTCGGCCTCTCGAACTCCCGGCGGAGTATCAGGGGAAAGACGTGGACCCTATCCGGGCTGACCCCCCGGGAGATCGCGTGGGCCTTTGCCCGCTCGGAGAACACGGTGAAGTCCTGGTCCTTCACCCCGAACCAGATCGGGGGGACGGTGAAGGGATCCATAACCACCGTCGCCAGCGGGATGGAGGGATCCACCCGGCGTATGGCCTCCTGGGCGGCCTTTTCCAGGATGAAATGCAGGCAGACCACCTTCGTGATCCTCTGCCTGCGGATTTGGGATGCGATGTACCCGGCGCAGCTCTGGGCCGTGCTCTCCTGGGAGAGGAGGATGAGGGATTCGCGCCTGGCCATGCGGTAGAGGAAAAGCCAGACGGGCATGAAATGGTTGACCGCCAGGGAATACCCCTGCTCCATGAGGAACCTGTCCAGCACGAGTCGACGGGGATAGCCGTGCAGGAGGATCCCTTCCGCCTGTCCGGGAAACAGGGACTCGACGCCCGCCTTCAGGGCCCGGGCGCCGGAGACGTGGCCCCCGCCGGTGTTGAGGTACAAAAAGAGGATACGTTGCATGTACGGACGCTCCTTTGTCCCCGGCCGATCCCGGCGATCTCCCGTCCGGCCGATTGTCCCATCGAAGCGGTCCGGGGGTCAAGCTCGACGTCCTTGTTCCGAAGGGCCGATGCATGGTATCAATTCGGAATGATTCGGTACCTTCTTTTCGACCTGGACAACACGCTCTACCCCTCCTCCAATCCCATGGAGCAGAACATCGTCCGGAGGATG
>CAYTYG010000410.1:0-677 GCA_964441515.1 uncultured Treponema sp. | reverse complement strand
AGTATTCCGCCGGCTTCCTGAAGATGACCGTCGAGGAGGCCCAGGAGCTTCGCAGAAAGGAGATGCCGCGCTACGGGACCACCCTGGAGTGGCTCATGGCCGAGTACGGCTTCCAGGACCCGGAGGAATATCTGGCGGCGGTCCATCCGGACGGCGAGGAGGATTGCATCGAGCCGGATCCCGCCCTGGGGGATTTCCTGCGTTCCCTGCCGTATCCCAAGGCCGTCTACACGAACTCGCCCCTGGAGCACGCCGACCGGGTTCTCCGGAAGCTCGGTTTCCCGGAGGTCTTCGACCGCATATTCGACATCCGTTTCAACCGCATGCAGGGAAAGCCCCACGCCGCTTCGGGACTCCGGGTCTGCGCCGCCCTGGGCCTGAAGCCCTCGGAGACCATGTTGATCGACGACATACCCCGGTACGTCCGGGGCTTCATAGAGTGCGGGGGGAACGGAATACTCCTGGACGACCGGAACCGCCACTCGAACACCGACACCCAGCGCATAGCCAGCCTCTACGAACTCGAGAGCATCCTGGCCGGCGACGGGCAGGGGAAGAAGGACGGGGCGTCCGGATCTTTCTGAGGATTTCTACCGGCCGGCGCCCCTCCCGGAAACCCCTTCCACCTTGACCTCGCATCCATTCGCGTTTACTCTGGAGCGACACTAGAATTATCC
>CAYTYG010000409.1:0-2768 GCA_964441515.1 uncultured Treponema sp. | reverse complement strand
CGTTCCCGTGGTGATCTGTTCCAGCAAGACGGAAGAAGGATCGGAGAATGCCCTGAGGGCCATGGAATACGGAGCGATAGAAATCATTCAAAAGCCTAAACTCGGAACCAAGCAGTTCTTGGAAGATAGCCGCGTGGAGATCTGCGACGTCATCAAGGCGGCGAACATGTCGAAATCCCGGAAACGCGGGCCCGCCCCGATCGTTTCGGAAACCAGCCCGAAGCTCACCGCGGATGTCATGCTTCCCAAACCCGGCTTCGAACGGACCGTCCTGGAGACCACGGAGCGCATCGTCGTGGTGGGTGCGTCCACCGGGGGAACGGAAGCCCTGCGGGAATTTCTGGAAGCCTTCCCCGAGGACGCCCCGGGCATCGTCATCGTCCAGCACATGCCGGAGAATTTCACGGCGGCTTTCGCCCGCAGGCTCGACGGGCTTTGCCGCATCACGGTAAAGGAAGCCGAGGACAACGACACGGTCATCCGGGGCCGCGCCCTGATAGCCCCGGGGAACCGGCATACCCTCCTGAAGCGGAGCGGGGCGCGCTATTACGTGGAGGTCAAGGAAGGCCCCCTGGTATGCCGGCATAGGCCCAGCGTGGACGTGCTCTTCCGTTCCGCGGCCCGATACGCCCAAAAGAACGCGGTAGGGGTTATAATGACGGGGATGGGCGACGACGGAGCCCGGGGCATGAAGGAGCTTCATGATTCGGGAGCCTATACGATAGCCCAGGACGAAGCGACCTGCGTAGTTTTCGGAATGCCGAACGAGGCGATCAAGCTCGGCGGGGTGGACATAATCCTGCCCCTGCCGAGGATATGCCAGGAAGTGCTGAAAAAGACCTGACACGTCGATACACCAGGGGGGACTATGGGAAAGAGAATACTGATCGTGGATGATTCCACGGCCATTCGGCAGAGCATCACGTATATCCTCAACCAGGAGGGATACGAGACAGTCGAGGCGAAGGATGGCCTGGAGGCCTTCCAGATGCTCGAGGGCATAGGAAAGCTTGACTTGATCATAACGGACGTCAACATGCCGAATATGGACGGCATCAGCTTCATCCGGAAGGCAAGAGAGATGAGCACTTTCAAGTTCACCCCCATCCTCGTGCTAACCACGGAATCCCAGGGGTCCAAGATGAACGAAGGGAAGGACGCCGGAGCCACCGGGTGGATCGTTAAACCCTTCAGCGCGGACAAGCTCCTGGGCGTCGTGAAAAAAGTCATCGAATAGGGGCGGAGGATGGAGGATACAACAGCCCGGTCCGGCGAATACCTGGCGTTTTTCCTGGGGGAAGAGCAGTATGCCGTCCCCGTATCGCGGGTGGAAGTGGTTCTTGAGATGCAGAGCGTGACGCGGGTACCCCGGGCTTCGCCCTATCTTCGGGGCGTGATCAACCACAGGGGAAGCGTCGTCCCGGTCGTCGACCTGAAGATGCGTTTCGGGATGACCCCCTCCGAGATAAAAGAGGGAACCAGCATCATCATCCTCCAGATAAACCATGGAGGGGGGCTGCTCACCGTCGGCATGCTCGCGGACGGGGTCCGGGAAGTCGTCAGCCTGGATCCCGCCGACACGGAACCGCCTCCCCGCATCGGGAGCCGCCTGGACGCCGCCGTGATCGAAGGGATAGCCAAGCACGGCAACGAGTTCATCGTCCTTCTCAACATAGACGAGGCGTTCCGCGTCGAAGGAGTCCTGGCGGGGGCCGCCGAGCCGGAACAATAGGGTACGGGACATGGGCGCGGGATCGGATATCGTCATTGTAGAGGACGAGTACATAGTCGCGCTGGATATCAAAAGACAGCTTGAGCAGACCGGCTACACGGTGAAGGGACTGTTTCCGTCCGGGGAGGAGCTCCTAGACCGGGTGGAGGAACTGCGGCCGGATCTTGTCCTTATGGATATACAACTGCAGGGCAGGCTCGACGGGGTGGAAACCTCCGCGCTCCTGAACGACCGGTGGTCCGTTCCGGTCATCCTCATAACCGCGTACGCGGACGAGGAGACCCTGGCCCGCGCCAAGATAACCCAACCCTTCGGTTATATCATCAAGCCTTTCAACGAGCGGGACCTGCGGACGTCCATCGAGATAGCGCTTTACCGTTCGAGCATGGAGAAAAGGCTCCGGGAGAGCGAGCGGCTCCTGCACCAGGCCCAGAAAATGGACGCGGTGGGGCGCTTGGCCGGCGGAATCGCGCACGACTTCAACAACATCCTGACCGCGATCCTTGGGTACACGAACCTTCTGGCGGAAGAAATCGGAGACGATAAAGGCTTGCGGGAGGACGTGGAGGGAGTCCGGAAGGCGGCGAAGCGCGCAGAGTCCCTGACGCGCCAGCTGTTGACCTTCTCCCGCCGCCAGCCTATGGAGCCCAAGGTGATCAGCGCCCGGGAGATACTCCAGGAGATGGAGCCCATGCTGAAACGCCTGCTGCCGGCATCCGTCCATCTCTCTCTGCGCTCCGGGGAAAACCCCCTGCCGATCCGGATTGATCCTGTCCAGCTCGAGCAGATCGTCCTGAATCTTGTCGTAAACGCCCGGGACGCCCTTCCATCCGGCGGGAATATCGATATCCGGATGGAGCCCCGGGTTTTGGAATCCCCCCTCGTCGGCGCGATCGAGCGGGTTCCCGAAGGAGAGTACGCCGCTCTGGCCGTGCGGGATTCCGGCGTAGGCATCCCCCCCGAAGACTTCGGTCGCATCTTCGAGCCGTTTTATACCACCAAGAACGTCGATCCACGCACCGGGCTCGGGCTGACG
>CAYTYG010000408.1:0-2785 GCA_964441515.1 uncultured Treponema sp. | reverse complement strand
CAGATACCCTTCGTACAGGGCTTCGAAAAGACCATACCCTACTACCACCTGAGGCACATCGTGCGGCCCGGGATCACGGGCTGGGCCCAGGTCACCCGGGGCTACGCGGCCAACGAGGCGGAGACCGAGGACAAGCTGGCCTCGGACCTGTACTACGTCAAGCGGCTTTCCTTCACCCTGGATTTCCTCATCGTCGTCAAGACGCTCTGGACCATGCTGACCGGGTTCGGGTCGAGGTAAAAAAAAGGCCGGACGTTTCCGTCCGGCCTTTCCGCGTCCGCCCCCCGCCCGGGGGCGCCGCCTTTATCGGTCAATAATCATGTCCCAGCCCGAAGAAGAGTTCGTAGTTGCCGCCGAATTTATGCGTCTCCAGGTATCCAAGGGCGTTCACGCCCACCGAGAGCCGGGCGTAGATGGACCGTGCGCGTTTGAGGAAGCCGAAGACCTCCAGCCCCCCGGCGAGATACGGCCTCCAGTAGGATTCTTTGTCGGGATTGACGGGATGGTACCGGACGATGGCTGCGTCCAGGAAGGGCGAGGCGTGCACCTCGAAGTCCAGCCAGTCCTTCTTGATGACCAGGGAGGGCTTGAAGTCGAATAGCCGGACGGGCAGGTCAAACTTGAAAAAGACAGCCGCGTCCCCGTCGATCTGCACGTCGGGTACGCCTCGTATATCGTCGCCGATATCCTCGCTGTACGAAAGAAAATTCTTGAAGAGTATCAGGCGGGAGTTCAAGCCCACGTTCTTCCCGAGGACGTCGTAATAGCTGCCGGTCAAGGTAGCCGATATGCCGAAGCTTTCGGATCGGAAATTGTACGTGTAGGAATTGGAGAGGCTCAGGGTCGTACCTTCGCGGAAGTTGCCCTTCCAGTCGCTCCTTCCCGCCTTCAGGGAATACGACGCCGTGACGTAAGGCCCCCGCCGGTCTTCGGAGATCGTACCGCCGTCCGCCCGGTACTTCTGACCCACCTCCAGGTCCGGCACGAACGTTACCGGCCCGAGCTTCGGGATCGAGAAAATATCCACGTCCGTGCTGATCCCGGCCAAGGTCTGCAGGAGAAGCTTGTCCAGGTCGTCGTCGTCGTCGCCTTCCTCGTTCCAGAAAAGGCCCTGCTTGAGCCGCAGAGTCCAGAGGAAACGCTCCCCGTGGAGGTAGAGCTTCAGGGTCTCCTCGTCCGTGTAGGTTACGCGCCCGGACAGGTGGTACTCGAACTCGTGCTTCGTATTGACGGCCCAATCCAGGCCGCCCAGGGTGAAGGGAAAGGTGAAGTCGATGCCCAGCCCGAAGGACGCGCGCTTGTGCTCGTCGTACACGAAATCCAGGTCCAGATAGAGGGTTTCCATGGACCCGAGGAAGTTGTAGTCCCGCAGGCGTATCCCCAGCAGGAATCCGTCGTTCGTGGTGTACTTGGGGTACGGCAGGGCTATAATATTCCAGGTATCCCGGGCGGTGACGAACAGGGTCACGGGCGCCGCCCCGCCCGAGGCTTCGCCGACCGTGTAGGTCAGGTCCGCGTCGTCCTCCAGGACCCGTTGGTTGAGCAGGACCTGCTTCTTCTCCGCGACGTAGGCCTCCAGGGAGGCGAGGTCCGTAAACTCCTTGCCGACCTTGATCTCCAGGGCGTCCCTAAGGGGCCGTTCCCTTGTGCGGCCGTCGATGCGGTACTCCACGCCGGCGATCCGGTACGCGGGGGCCGTCGGTTCCTGCGCGAAGACGGTCCATACCGCGGTCAGGGCCGCGAGGGTCAAGGTCAGTATCCTGCGCTTCATTGTTGCTCCATGGCGGGGCCGTCCGGGTCCGGGGGCGCCGAAGTTGGTCTGCGGATGCTTCCGAATCCCGGCTTCCTTCGGATCCGCGCCGGGCAGAATCATGCCGGTTACGACGGCCCGCCCCGAGAACCCCGGAGGCGGGCCGGACGCGCTTGCGCGCGGAATCACTTTATCTTGAGCCGGTACCGGCCGCCTATCGTGGCCGCGAATAGGAAGCGGTTCGTGTCGGAGGGCTTCCAGATTCCGACATCGTTGTACGGATCGTCTTCATGAACACCATCTGCGCCTCCAGGGCCATCCACCAGCTCCAGCTCGTGGAAGACGTAGCCCAGGGAGAGGTTCGCGAAGAGGAAGAAATCCCCCAGCTGGCGGGACCCGCCGACCGTGGCCAGGATCTTCCACTCCAGGGGGGACTCGGCCAGGAGCTCGCTGCCCTGGTTGCCGTGCCAGCTCTCCTCGTGCCAAGCGTTGGCCGGGGACTTGGACCCCGAGACGGTGAACTCCAGGGAGGCCCCCACGTCGAACCCGAAGTACCGGTTTATCCACTTGCCCAGGAAGGCCAGGTTGTTCTCCCCGTGCTTGTAGCCCAGCATCATGGTCTCGAAGGGTATGGGAACCATGGTCGTGTCGTCCCGGAGGCTGAACACCGTGTCCGGGTAGTAGGCGTAGCCGTAGACCATGTCGTCCTTGCCGTAGGTGGGTTCGAAGGTGTACTTGGTGGCGCCGGCGTGGTGGAAGGAAAACCGCCCCAGGGAGGTGTCCTTGGTGAAGCCCCCGGACCAGGCCATCTTGAAGGGCTGGTGCTTGGGGAAGATCTTGGGGGACAGCCAGTAGAGGTTCCCGTCGTCCAGGAGCCACTGGGCGTGGATCTTCCAGCCGTCCGGCCGGTCCCAGATCCAGTAGAGGCCTATCGTGTTGTTCTCCTCCCCCTCCTCGGTCCAGGGCGTCCCGTTCTGCCTGCGGGCGTCCTGGATGATGTAGTCCGGGACGGGGGAGAGGAAGTACTCCCAGTCG
>CAYTYG010000407.1:1560-2812 GCA_964441515.1 uncultured Treponema sp. | reverse complement strand
GCGGGTGTACAACTCGGCGGATATCGATTCGATGCGGCCGGAAAGGCGGTCCGCCAGGGGTGCAAGCTCCTCGGTGGTGCAGGCGACGTAGAGGCGGATCAAGTCCGGGTCGTCCCGGGCCGAGCGGACAGCGGCGCGCAGGAGGGCTTCCACGCGGTCGAAGAAGGCCGGCTCCGAGGTGAGGATCCTGTTCAAGGTTTTTTCAAGGAAGGCGTGGGACTCCTCGATGATGGTCAGAAAAAGGTCCTCCTTGGTGCGGAAGTACTTGTATAGTGCGCCCACGGAGATTTTTGCAGCTTCGGCGACGCGGTTGACGTTTGTCCCCGCGAAACCGTACCGGGCGAAGGCGGCCTTGGCGCTCTCTAGGATGCGCTTGCGTTTTTCGTCGGAGATACGTTCGAAGACCGGGGTCCACCGGGGGACAGAGCTCGACTTTCGGGTCATGGAAGGACTATAGCGCGGGGCCGCCTCCCTTGGCGAGGGCTGCCGCCGGCAATTTTTATGGAAAGGATGGCGAGGATGGAAACGAAAGTATACGGCTATCGATGGGTTGTCCTAGGGGCTTTCATGTTGGTAAACTTGGCCGTCCAGGTCCTTTGGATCTCCTACGCCCCGGTAACCGGCACGGCTGCTGCGTACTATGGGGTTTCGGACCTCCAGATAGGCCTATTTGCCATGGTCTTCATGATCGCCTTTATCCCTCTGTCTATCCCGGTTTCCTGGTCTATCGACACCCTGGGGTTCCACAGGACTGTGGGCTTCGGATCTATCCTGATGGGGGTCTGCGGAATCCTGCGCGGCCTTTCGGGGGCGAATTACGGCCTGGCCTTGGCGCTTTCTATCGGAATCGCTGTGGCGCAGCCTTTTCTCCTCAACGCATGGACCAAGGTCCCGGCCCTTTGGTTCCCCCGGGCCGAGCGGGCTACAGCGGTGGGACTCGTGACGCTCGCCAACCTGGTGGGCACGGCCCTGGGGATGGTTCTGACCCCCGTCCTTGCGGAGTCCCTGGGTATCCCGCGGGTCCAACTTGGGTATGGGATATTCTCTGCTGCTTGCGCCGCCGTTTTCGTGATAACCGCCCGGGAAAAACCCGCCCTGCCGCCAGGCGAAGAAGCGGGGACAGAGCGCGCCCTCATGCTGGACGGCCTTAAGCACGCTTTCAAGGTGCCCTCCTTCCACAAGGTACTTGCTGTTGCCTTTGTCTGCCTGGGGGCCTTTAACGGCGTGACCACCTGGATCGAGGCCATCGTAC
>CAYTYG010000407.1:0-1550 GCA_964441515.1 uncultured Treponema sp. | reverse complement strand
CGGGAACCCTGGGGGCGATCATGCTGGCCGCGGGGGTTTTGGGGGCGGTGATTTTGCCGGCCTTGTCGGACAAGACCGGCCGCCGGAAGCCCTTCATCGCCCTGGGCGCGGTGCTGGCTATTCCGGGCTTGGCGGGACTGGCCATTGCCCCGGGATTTATCGGATTGTGCCTTTCTGCCGCGGTCTTCGGCTTCTTCCTGACTAGCGTGCTTCCCACGGGGATGCAGTATGCGTCGGAGGTGACCATTCCCACCCCCGAGGGCACGTCCAACGGGCTCATACAGCTCTTCGGACAGGCTTCCGTGGCTTTCGTGTACCTGATGGAAGCCCTACGCGCCCCGGACGGATCGTTCACCCTGTCCCTTGTGGTGGCCTGTGCCCTCCTGGCGGCCAGCGCAGTGCTGGCGGCTACGCTAAGGGAGGTGGGCAAGTAGAAAACCGGTGTAAAAAGGCAGGCTTTAAGTTGGTACCTTAGCAGTTCAATTCGGACCCAAGCTGTAACACCCCATGTTGGGGGAACACCAGTTTTATGAATGCATTGGGCTTATCAAGGATAGCATTGCACCCGTGTTGGTAATGCCATATTCCGCCATAGTTCCAAGTATCCGGTATTTCAACGATATCGGCTTCCTTCGGGTTCTCATCAATATATAAAAAGACACGTATGTACTCCCTTAGGTTGTTCATGATTCTGGAAAAAAACCTGTTGCCCCAAACATGTCCTGTAAAACCATGGGAACGGTTAAAAGACATTGCAAATACGCTAAGTATCCATTGCATAATACGGGAAAGGGATGCCTCGGAATCCGGGCGAATCATAAGATGAATATGGTTTCCCATGACACAAAAATTCTCAATCCGAAATTTGAAGCGTTTTTTTGCCCGGACAAGTACGTCCAGGAATAAGTCTTTCATGGCCTTTGCCTCAAAAATCATCTCTTTACGGTTTGCCCGGGCTGTCACATGGTATACAGCTCCATTTTTAAGTTCTCTTGGCTTTCTCATACAGGGATTACGCGTTTTATTATTTGTATACTTGTTTTTGGTTTTAGATATTGATCTGTCCCCGGTAACCTTGTTTTTTTAGTTGCAGCTCTGTCCCCTGTCAGTGTCATTAAAAAAACTGAGTAGCTATTGTTTACTCGGGATAAACGACCGCGCCTGGGCAACCGTCCAGGCCCGTCGCGGGATTTGCATTTCCGCCCGTATAGCACTACCTTATCGGACAAGCGGCCCGACCGTGGGCGGTTGGACGCGGCCTAAAAGCAGTCCGCCGGCACCGCGATGCTTGGGCCTTTGGAGGATAGAAATGGAAAACTTCGACTTCCGTAACCCCACCAAGATAGTGTTCGGCCGAGGCATGGAAAACCGCGTAGGACAGGAGACGGCTGACTGCGCAAGTAAAATTCTCCTCCACTATGGCGGGAAAAGCATCAAGACCTCGGGGCTCTACGACCGGGTGACTGCCTCCCTGAAAGAGGCGGGCGTCGAGTGGACCGAGCTGGGGGGCGTCGTTCCGAATCCCCGGCTATCCCTGGTGCGGGAAGGGA
>CAYTYG010000406.1:0-2816 GCA_964441515.1 uncultured Treponema sp. | reverse complement strand
GGATCCCTCGCCGGAGAGTACCATCTTGATCCCCATGGACTTGATGACCCGGGACATGAGGTACATGGGCGTGCCCGCGCGTATCGTCGTGACGTCGAAGGTCTCCAGGTGGTAGATGACGTCCGGGATGGCGTCCAGGGCCTCCTGCACCGTGAACTCTATCTCGTGGTGCTGGCTTCCGATGTGCTCCGCCACCATCCGGGCGTACTTCGTGTCCGGGGCCCCGGGAAGCCCCACGGAGAAGGAGTGCATACGGGGCCACCAGGCCCGTTCGGCGTCCCCGCTCTCCACGCGCTTCTCGGAATAGCGGGCCGCCACGGCCGCCACGATGGAGGAGTCCACCCCGCCGGAAATGAGGAGCCCGTAGGGGACGTCGCACATGAGCTGCCGCTTAACCGCCGCGCAGAGGGCTTCCCGGAGCTTCTCCAGGTCCGCCTCCTCCGAGGGTATCCTCCCCGGGGCGGCCCAGGAGGGCTCGTACCACTTCACGAGCTTTCCCTCGGAGCCCTTGAAGTAGTGCCCCGGGGGAAACACCTCCACCTTGGGGCAGACGTCGAAGAGGGCCTTCATCTCCGAGGCCACAAAGAGGTTTCCCTCCCCGTCCCGGCCCCAGTACAGGGGGTTGATCCCTATGTGGTCCCGGGCTATGAAGAAGTCCCCGTCCCGGGGATCGTAGAGGACGAAGGCGAAGATCCCGTTCATGAGCTTTACGAAATCCGGGCCCAGCTCGTCGTAGAGGTATAGGATGGGCTCGCAGTCCGAGGCCGTCTGGAATTCGTGGGGCTTCTTAAGGTATCTCTCCCGCAGCTCCAGATGGTTGTAGATTTCGCCGTTCACGGACAGGACCCGGCCCGTCCCCCGGTCCACCAGGGGCTGGGCGCCGTGGGTCACGTCCACGATGGCCAGGCGCTCGTGGCAGATCACCGCGTTATTGTCGGAATAGACGCCGCTCCAGTCCGGTCCCCGGTGCCGGATCCGCTTGACCCGGTTTATCGCGAGCTTTCGAAGCTCGACGGGGTTCCCCTTGATGTCCAGGACGGTGAAAATTCCGCACATGACGCATCTCCTTAAAATCAGGAAAGATGCGCGGAATTATCCCCTGGAGCGCTCCTCTTGGACAATACGTCCACCCTCTCGAAATACCCGAGAATTCATGGGTTTATCCGAAATCGGGCAGACGCTCCGCGGTAAAGGCGTCGGCGCCTCCTACCGGCTATCCGTAGAGCGGACCCAGGGCCGCGCAGGCCCGGTAGTCGGAACCCTCGGGGTCCATCCCGAAGGCGGACCAGTAGCTCGGCCGGAATATCCTGTCCGCCTCCACGTTGTGCATGTTCACGGGAATCCGGAGCGCGGCGGCCATCGTTATCAGATCGGCTCCGATATGGCCGTAGGATATCGCCCCGTGGTTCGCCCCCCAGGAGGCCATGACGGAATAGACATCCGAGAAGGGCCCGGATCCCGTGAGCTTCGGAACAAACCATGTGGTAGGCCATGTGGGATCCGTCCGCTTGTCGAGGGCGTCATGAACGTGATCGGGGATGACGACGGTGTAGCCTTCGGCCAGCTGCAGGACGGGCCCCAGTCCCTTGACGAGGTTGATCCGGGACATCGTGACGGGCATTCCTCCCTCCGTGAGGAAATCGGAGGAGTATCCGCCTCCCCGGAAATACCCGAGGCTCGCGTATCGCCAGCTCGTGGCGTCCAGGCAGGCCTTCGCCTCCTGGGGGGAAATCTCCCACCAGGGTTTCAGGGCGGGCTTCCCGTCCTTCCTCTGCTTTCCCGTCCCGTCCAGGGTCGCGGAGCCGGAGTTGATCAGGTGGATGAAGCCGTTCTCGGAGATGCCGTCGGGCTTCCATCCCGTCGCCCGCTTGACGGCGTCCGGGCTCCAATAAGTCCGGACATCGGAGAATATCTGGGACGTCCCCGTGAGCAGGTGCCCGAAGAGCATGGAGACCCCGTTCAAGGAATCGTTTTCCGTCGCGACCACGTAGGGTTCCCGAATTCCGGTCCAGTCGAAGCTGGAGTTCAGCAGGGTCTCCAGGAAATCCCCGTTCGGAAAGTGATCGTTCCATTGCCGCTGCCCCTGGAAACCGGCCGCCAGGGCATTGTGGCCGAGCGCCTCCTCGTCGCATCCCTTGCGCCGCAGTTCGGGATTCCCGACCATGAGATCGCGGACGATCATCGCCATCTTCACGCAGGTCTCCCAGGTCTTGTCTTTTCGGGCCCGGGTGTGCTGTTTCGCCGGATCGTTGTTGTCGGGGCCTTCCTTGCAGTACTTTTTTGTCCACCCGAGCGCCCGCCGGTACTCCGCCTCGGAGTATATCTTTTCTTCCAGGCGGCGGGTGATCTCGCTCATGTCGACATACTCATTCCTCATCCCGAGGTAGGACTGGAAGAAGTCGGGATCGACGATGGATCCCGCGATGCCCATGGAGACGGAACCGATCGAGAGATAGCTCTTTCCCCGCATCGTCGCGGCCGCGATCCCCGCGCGGACGAACCGCAGGATCCTGTCGGCGACATGCGCGGGAATTCTGTCGATTGACTCGAAGTCCTGCACGTCCCGGCCGTAGATCCCGAACGCGGGCAGCCCCTTCTGGCTGTGCGCGGCGAGGACGGCCGCCAGATATACGGCCCCGGGACGGTCGGTTCCGTTGAATCCCCATACCGCTTTGATCGTACGGGGGTCCATGTCCATCGTCTCGGATCCGTAACACCAGCAGGGCGTCACGGTCAGGGTCACGGCGACCCCCTCCCGCGAAAACTTTTCCTGCGCCGCCGCGGATTCGGCGACCCGGCCTATCGTGGAATCCGCT
>CAYTYG010000405.1:1487-2827 GCA_964441515.1 uncultured Treponema sp. | reverse complement strand
TGGAGGACGTGACGCGGTTGGCCGGCAAAGAGGCAGCCCAGGAGGCGTTGGCCCTCAAGAACGCCCTGCGCTACGTGCCGGAGCGATGGCATGCCCGGGTAGCCCCGGAATTCCTGGAGGAGCTTCGGAGTCGGGGCCGTATCTACGGGTACCGGTTCCGGCCCGCCGGGGCCCTGAAGGGGAGGCCCGTCGACTCCTACGAGGGAAGCTGTGTGGAGGGAAAAGCCTTCCAGGTCATGATCGACAACAACCTGGACTTCGACGTGGCCCTCTACCCCTACGAACTGGTAACCTACGGGGAGACCGGCCAGGTCTGCCAGAACTGGATGCAGTACCGGTTGATCAAGAAGTACCTGGAGATCCTGGACGAGAACTCCACCCTGGTGGTGGAGTCCGGGCATCCCCTCGGGCTCTTCCGGAGCCACCCCCTGGCTCCCCGGGCGATCCTCACCAACGGGCTGATGATAGGAATGTTCGACAACTCCCGGGACTTCGCCGTCGCCGCCGCCCTGGGGACGTCGAACTACGGGCAGATGACCGCGGGGGGATGGATGTACATCGGCCCCCAGGGCATAGTCCACGGCACCTTCAACACCCTGCTCAACGCGGGGCGGCTCAAGCTGGGAATCCCGGCGGACAAGGACCTGTCGGGAAGGCTCTTCGTATCCAGCGGCCTGGGGGGCATGTCGGGAGCCCAGGGCAAGGCGGCGGTCATCGCCGGCGCTGCCTGCGTCATCGCGGAGGTGGACCCCAGCCGCGTGGAGACCCGGCTTTCCCAAGGCTGGGTGGACGCGGTCGAGGAAAACCCGAAGGCGGCCTTCCGGCGGGCGGAGGAGGCCCGGTCGGCGGGCAAACCGCTCGCGGTCGCCTTCCTGGGGAATGTGGTCGACCTCCTGGAGTGGGCCATCGAAAACGGCACCGGGATAGACTTGCTCTCGGACCAGACCTCCTGCCACGCCGTCTACGAGGGCGGGTACTGCCCCGCCGGGCTGTCCTTTCCGGAACGGACCCGGATGCTCCGGGAGGAGCCGGCCCGGTTCCGGACCCTGGTGGACCAGTCCCTCCGCAGGCACTTCGAGGCCGTACGGGCCCTGTCCGGCCGGGGGACCTACTTCTTCGACTACGGGAATTCCTTCCTCAAGGCCGTCTGGGACGCGGGGGTGCGGGAGGCGTCCCGGAACGGTACGGACGAGAAGGACGGCTTTATATTCCCCAGCTATGTGGAGGACATCCTCGGGCCCGAGCTCTTCGACTACGGGTACGGGCCCTTCCGGTGGGTCTGCCTGTCCGGCCGGCCCGAGGACCTGGTAGATGGCGTAGACGGAAAGTGCGACGCCGAC